>PHAZ01000344.1 GCA_002841825.1 Deltaproteobacteria bacterium HGW-Deltaproteobacteria-22
CCACCACGGCGCTCCCAAGGAGGACGAGGTCATCGTCCGCTCCACGACGATCAAACCTCCCGGAACGACCACGCGCATCCCACGGCGCGAGATGATCGAACGCGGTGCGGTGAACATCGGCGAGGTACTGGAGACCGAACTGGGCGCTGAAATCCACGTCGGACCCAAGGACGGAGCCACGCTCCAACTCGGCGGATTCGACGAGAAGAGCACTCAGGTGACCATCGAGGGCATCCCGATTCTCGAGAGCTACAGCGGCTTCATCGACCTATCGCTGTTCCCGGTCGGCCTGTTCTCTTCGGTCGAGCTCGAGCGCGGCATCGTGAGCGTGACCGCCGGCACCAACACGCAGGGCGGCGTGCTCACCCTGCGGCTGGGCGGCGGCTGTCCGACTCCCCGTTTGGACGCCTTCGTGCTCACGGGCAAGCCCTACCACGGCCGGCCGCTGGACTGGCGTGGCGCCGTCTCGGGCTGCGCCTCGGTCGGCAGATGGACGTTCCTGGGCGCCGCGGACTGGCTTGTGTCGGACGGCTATGTGGTCTCGGGCGATCTCGTCCAGACCCGCGAAAACGCGAGTTTCCACGAGGATGGCGGGCTTCGCGAAGGCAGCGACCAGGAAAAACGCGCCGTCACCGCCGTGACCCGCTACGAGTTCACGCCTGCATGGACGCTCACCGGGCTGTTCACGTTCATGCAGGCGCCGCGCTCGGTCCCGGTGCACACGCGCTCGGGCTTCAAGCGCTACTGGACCATGACCTTCTATGACTCGTTCATCCTGGGACTCTCCGGTCGCTGGCAGCCGAGGTCCTCCGGAGCGGCCCGCGGCGCCCAACTGGTTTTCTTCTGGCACCACCACAAGGACCAGCTCGATGACTGGGAGGACCTGACCTACACCCGGCTCTCCACGAATCCGGCCGCCTTCTTCCAGTCCTCGGCCTACGTCAACGACTCGCTGGGCGGGTTCGGGGAGGCCGGCTTTTCCTTCATGAAACGACAGAAACTGACACTTGGCCTGCGCTACCAGATGCAGTTCCACACCGCCAGCGAGAAGCCCGTACCCGATCCCGGAGAAACCTCCGGTTGGGATTCCTACACTGAAATGGTGGACCATCTCACCACACTTTCGGCCGAGAACATGCTCCACCTGGGCGACTGGCGCCTGGTCCAGGGCATCTCCGGTTCGGTGATGCGGTTGGTCTCCCGCCGGATCCGTGACACGGACTATGCCGTCGATGAGAGTCCCATGCCCGGGATCGAGGCCAGGCTGCTGGCCGAGTGCCACCTGGCCCGCGACTGGAAGTTCTCCCTGGGTCTGGGCCACAAGATCCGCTACCCGGTCTTCAAGGAACTGTTTTCCAACCGTGTCGGAGGAAACCCGGACCTGCAGCCGGAGAAGGCGCTCATGGCCGAGGCGGGCTTCGAAGCGAGACGCTTTTTCCACCCGACGCTGAAGGCCTCCTCGCGGCTGTTCTACAACCGCGTCAACGGCCTGATCGATCGATGGGGCGACGTCTACGAGAACCTTGGCGACGCGACGCTGGCCGGCAGCGAGAGCGAACTGGGCTGGCGACCCGATCCCGCGGCATCGGCCTTTCTCCGCTACCGATACCTGTACGCACGGGATCTGGAGCATGACCGGCCACTGGTCAACCGCACGCCGCACAAGCTCACGACCGGACTGCGACTGCATCTTCCGGCCGGCTTCTCCGGTGGCCTGGAGGTGGACTACCGTTCCCGCAAGCAAGTGGAATATTACGATCTCGACGACGGCCAGTACCATTTCGCGGACTCGGAGGGACGCTGGCTGATCCACGCGAGGATCCGCTACGATCTGAAGCTCGGCGCCGGCCCGGACGCATGGCTGATGCTGTCGGGCCGCAACCTGCTGGATGTGCATTACGAGGAAGGCAGCTTCGAGCCTCGTCCGGGCCGCGAGCTCTGGCTGACTTTAGGCGCCTCGATTTGAGTTGATTCTTTTCGCGGATTCCCGGATGGTCCGGCCTCCGCCCATTTTTTTCTCTCACCCGGCGTGAGAAGGAGACACCCGATGAAGAACCTGCTGATTTTCCTGTTCACCCTGACCCTGGCCGTGTTCCTGCCTGCCTGCGACGACGGTGAAAAGACCACGAACAACAACACCAACAACGCAAACAACCACACGTACACCTTCATGACCGGTGACGTCGCCGACTGCGAATTCGACGTGCTGACCTTCCAGACCGCCGACGGCACGCCGGTCGAGGTGTCCCTCAACGGGCTGCCCGTCGAGGACCTTGACGGCGTGAACAAGCTTTCCCTTGAGGAGTTCGAGGTCGTGGCCCGACGCGGTGTACGCATGTCCGAGATCTTCACCCGCGCCGGCATCACCATGGATGACAGCACGCCGGTGAACTGCATCGCGCGGGACGGCTACGACGTGCTGCGCGCCAAGCTCGGCAGCGACACCGCCGCGCTGCCCACGTTTGCCTTCATGCGCGACCACGGCTACATCTACGTCGGCGGCGCCGGCGACAAGGACCCGCTGTTTCCCGAGATGGAGGGACGCACGCTGTTGGTCGACTACGACCTGACCGAGGACGTCGAGGTGCCGGAAAACCTGGGGGCCGGCATCCTCGCGATGAACATGTACCGGTACAAGATGGTGGAGAAGGTCGACGCGGAGCAGCGCGGCCTGTTCGAATTCAACCCGGTGGTCGAATGAACCCGGAGATCCGCGCATCCGCGGTGTCCTGCAGTTCATGAATCAATTGAATATAGCCATCTACGAACTCGCGTCCGAACGGGGTGAGCACGGCACCACCGTGGGTCCGCCCCCCCCGGGTGCGCACCACGACGGGCTGTCCGAGCTGGCTTTCAAGCTGCTGGATCATGCGCAACGCCTTGGGATAGGACATCTCCATGTCCAGCGAGGCCCGGCGCACCGAGGCCAGCGCGTCGATGCGCTGCAGCAGCCACAGCGTGCCCACGCCCATGAAGGGACGCCCGGCAGGATCGTACAGCAGCAGCCGGATTTCACAACGCATGGAGACTCCTGGAGGCACAGGCAATGAACACGAATTCCTGCGCGGGACTGATCCTGGTGACCGGCTCGCCGGCTGCCGGAAAGAGCCGGCTGCTGGCAGACTGGACGGCCCGCCTG
>PHAZ01000345.1 GCA_002841825.1 Deltaproteobacteria bacterium HGW-Deltaproteobacteria-22
GAGAAGCAGGAGTCGAGCATGACGACCTTCAGATGGTTGTGGTTCGTCGCCTGCATGGGGATGCTGGCGGGGTGCATGGGGCCGGAAGCGGAGACGCCCGGAACGTCGACGGTGTTCTCGCTGGACGGGTGGGAGGCTCCACCTCCGCCGGCCCCGACCACGGCCAAGATCACCATCAATCCCTCGCAAGTGGTGCTGGGGGAGACGGCGACGATCCGCATCAGCGGGCATCAGGCTGCGTTCTTCACCTCGCAATCTACGGTGAGCATCACGCCAGCCTCGCCGGCAATAGAGATCGTGTCGGTGCAATTGGAGAGCACCACGTCGATGCTGGCGACGGTGATTTTTCACGACTATGGTACAGCCGGCTTAAAGTCATTGACGGTGACACGCTGCTCTTCTACGGGGGTGGCTTGCTCAGCCAAACTTACTGTCAAGGCGGACCCGACTCCACCGTCGGTGACAACGGTACCGGCGTGGATTCATCAGGGCGAGACGATCGGGCGCACTTTTATCGGGAGGAACACGCACTTCAGCCTGACGCAGACGACGATCATTTCTGCAACCCACGGCCTGGCGTTTCTGGTGACGGGGTTGTTGCGCGGGGAGCAACTGAAGGTTCAAGTGACAGCATCAGCCACGGTGCCGGTTGGGACCCATGCCTACACCATCACCACGCTGGGTGAAAATGTGCAAGGGACAATTGAGGTGATCCCTCCGGCGACACTCACGCAGGTGACGCCGAATGTGATTGTACAGGATGAGGACGCGGTCGAGGTGACCGTGACGGGGGCGAACACGCATTTCACGGCGGGAAATACGACCGTGAGCGTGTCGGGCGTGGACGTGACGGCCACGGATGTGGAGGTGGATTCGCCGACCTCGCTGCGTGTGAAGTTACAGGCGACCAGGACGGCGCCTGCCACGGTGCGGACACTCACGGTGGCCACGCCGTCGATGGGCGAGTCCAACACGATCGCGCTGACCATCGCGCGGCATGAGCCGTGGATCACGGGTATCGCGCCGCTTTCCGGCCGCCAGGGCGAAAACACGCCGGTGGTGTTGACTCTGGACTACGTGGACTGTGAGACCGAGGTGCAGTCGCTGCGCAGCAGCGTGGGGACGGTGCGGATCGACGGCTGTAATGACGCCTCGCACCTGCGGGCGACGATCACGTTCCAGGAGACGACGCCGCTGGGACCGATGACGCTGACGTTGACGACGACCTGGGGCGCGACGGTGTCGGTGCCATTCACGGTGCTCAAGGGCATTCCGTGGCTGGGGATGACGCCGGCGAGCCTGCTGCAGTGGACGACGAACGCTCCGATGACGGCGGATCTGCACTACGACGTGTGGGGGCCAACGGTGTCGGTCGTTTCTCTGAACTGCCCGAACCTGATCATTCATGACGTGCAGCGCACGAGCGACAGCCGCGTGAGTTTCCTGGTAGACGTGCCGCTGACGCATTCGCCCGATACCTGCACCTTGACATTCAATTCGGGCGTGGAGAGCGGTGTGAAGACTGCGACGCTGACGGTCCGCGAACGCACGTTGAACGTGGAGTCGACGGGGAGCGTCACCGGCACGCTGACGCCGGCTGCCCCGATCTTCGTCAAGATCACGGTGCCAGAGGATCCCATCAAGCCCCTTCCCCTGCGCATCCGCGCGGCGGCCGCTGCGTTCACACAAATCGACCCCGTCATCACGCTGGCCGGAGCGGACGCCAACTTCCTTTCGCCGCTGGCGACCAACGACGACGAGCACGAGGCCACGCTCGATGCGCTGGTGCTGTTCATCCCGCCGGCCCCTGGTGTGTTTTACGCACGCATCACGGATCGACTGAACCTGTCCTCGGGCAACGTCACGGTGGACGTGGCAGCCTTCGAGCCTCCGGATATGGCAACGGAGCTCGAACCCAACGGCACCTGGGATGCCACCACACTCAAGCCACCGGACGTAACCTTCGTGCAAGGCGAACTCTCCACCATCGACGCGACCGACGTGTTCACTTTCGCCATCCCAGCGGACTGGAACGGCGCGGTGGTCCAGGTGTTGGCGCAGGGCATCATGCCCGAGTTTGGCGTCAACGCCCTGCTGCGGTTGCGCGATAGCGATACCTACGAATCCCTGGGAGAATCCGACGACACCGGACCCTGGCCGGATCCGCGCCTGTTCATCGCCGATCTCACAAATAACGTGCAGGCGGAACTGACCTATTTGTCCGGCGGTTCGCACTACTGGCTGGTGTGGGCGCCTGCGATGCAGATTTCCGAGGTCTTCCATGATGAAGCCAACGGCTGGATGGGCAGCTTCGTGGAGTTGTCGGGGCCTCCGGGAGCGTCGCTTGCTGCATGCGAACTGCGGCTCACCCCGCAGGGACAGACCGCACGGGTGATTTCACTGACCGAGGAGACCTTTGACGCCTTCGGGTGGTTCGTGGTCGCCCATGACGACTGGGTGCCGGGAGTCCAGCTCCTGGATCCGCAACTGGCGGTGGATGACCCGCTGGGGACGATTGAAACGGTGTGGGTTTCCTTGTATTGTGACGGCTCCCTGCAGAGCGAGGTTTGCTACTGTCCGACGGCGGCGACCTGTCCGGCAGGGTGTGTTGAATCATTGCCCGGAGAGGTGCTCGGACAGGGCCTGATGGTGAACCGCTGGTTCCTGCCACAGCCCGAAGCGACGCCGCGTGCGGCCAATCCGGGGAAGGTGCCATGATGTCGGCGAAGACTCTTTACATTTGGCTGCTGCTGGCGATCGCGAGCCTTTGTCTTGCCGCACCCGCGTTGGCGCAGGAGCCGGACTTCGATGCACCGCGTGTGTCCGATGAGCCGCAGATAGAGGACGACTGGTTCCCGGTGGAGCAGAGTCGTCCCGAGGACGAGACCACCCAGGACGACTCGACCCGCTGGGAGAGCGACGCAGCGTCACGAGTGCAGACGGTGGAGCCAGATCGCCCGAAGCTCGACAACCTGTTCGAGCCGATGACGGCGTTCACGCAGGTGAACAAGTCCGGCGTCTCGGCGCAGGTATTAAAACGCCCGCAGGGAGAAGGCTCCGTGCAGGGGCTCGGCGTGACGTTCTCGCCGAACCTGCAGACGGGCTCGGCGTCCA
>PHAZ01000346.1:0-1679 GCA_002841825.1 Deltaproteobacteria bacterium HGW-Deltaproteobacteria-22
CTCGAAAAAGCCAATCCCCGATGGTTTCTTGGTAATGCAGGCCTGAGTCGTGGTCATCGTGTGCACCTCTCTAGGTTCAGACGGAAGTCTGGTGACGGCAGGATCCGGCGGCGGCTTTCCGCCGATTCCATTCGGTCACTCTTCGCGCGATCTCTTCAGCCCGGAGCCGGATCAGTACGGGGCTGTTGGTGCGCAGGATCTCCCCGGCGGGGCCGGTCGCCTCGGAAGCGATACGGTAATACACCCATGTTCCGTCACGTCTATCCTGCAGCAGGCCGGCGCGCCGCAGGGTCTGCAGGTGACGCGAGGCCTTGGACTGGGTGATTCCGCAGACCTCCATCACGTCGCAGACGCAGCACTCGCCGTGCTGGAGCAGCAGGGCCAGAATGGTCAGCCGCGTCTCATCGGCAATGGCTTTGAAGATTTCGGCGTAGTCCCGCATGGCCTGTCTATACCTGTTTATGCGGTTATATGCAACAAGGTTTGTGCCATGCTTCCATCTTCTTGATAGTGCGTGCTGATTGCCGTTCAGAGAACATATGGTAAAGAATGATGTATCAAGAGATGGGATCGGAGGTCATGCCATGCTTCATCGGGAAAAAGTCTCAGTCTTGGGCCTGCTGACCGCGGGTTTGCTGGTTCTGGCGGTTCCCCTGGTCGCCTCCGCGCAAAATCCGGTCGTTCAACTCTCGTACAAGCAGGGCTGCAGTCAGGACGACGAGCCTCCGTCTCTGTTGATTGAAGTGGCTGTCAATGGTTTCTCCCAGGAGAATGCCCTGCTCGACCTGATCATCCCCCCAGGAGTCCTCCAGGTGATCTGCGATCCCGCTCCCGCGGGCCCGGATCCCCTGCTCAAGTGGTGGCTTGCTCCATTGTCGGGCTATTTCGTGATTCATTGCGAGCTCCGGGTCGCCGCCCTGGGAGGCTATCCCCTGACTGTCGCGATCCAGACCCTCCTGGGGGGGGAGGAGGTGATGATGACCTGGAATCTTGGTGCCTCGGCCAACCCCCTTGCCAACCAGGACGGCGATCTGTTGCCTGACTGCCGTGATCCCTATCCGGAAGACGCATGGCCATGCGGAGACCTGGACTACAACGGGTACGACGACTGTACGGGCGAGCATTCATATGATGAGGATTGCTGCGATGAGGGGTGCGTCAAGGTTCACGATCCCAGATCCGGGCTGTGTCCGGCCACCGTGGGTGGGCGCACCCGCGTGCCCCGGGAGATCGCCTGGTCGCTGGTTTTACTGCTCCTGTTTCTACGTCGCAACTCCCTGAATTGAGGTGTAGAAGTCAAGGGGGGAGGGCGCCCTATCGCGGAGGGGCGGGACACGCAGGGACTGCGTCGGCTCCGGCATGGAACTCGGTCACATGCAGCAGCCATGAAGCCGCGTTGACTGCGTTGGCGCATTTGAACGGGGCGGCGATCCGTCGGCTGGCGAGCGCCTCACGCTGCTCGAGAAAATATCTAAGGCCAAGCTCGGCGGCGTACTCGTGTACGTCGTTGCCGGGCTGGAAGGCGTAGTAGGTGCCTCCCTTGACGGTGGTCTGGGCAGGGGCCCAGGGGCGAAGGCACCTGCGGGTGGGCCACTTGCCGCCGACGGGGATGGGGCAGCGGGCCAGGATGCCGTCGTAGGTCGCCTGCAACGCGGGTCCGGACCACCAGGAGTGATCGG
>PHAZ01000346.1:1731-4828 GCA_002841825.1 Deltaproteobacteria bacterium HGW-Deltaproteobacteria-22
CGTTCATGTGGAAGAGCTCGTGCACGAGGGTGTCGCGCACGCCCTCGGCCGAACGCATCAGGCTGCCGCTGACGTTGTAGGCGACGTACCAGGCTGAGGCGAAGGCCGCCGGGGTGGTGCGGTTCACCGAGCGGAAAAAGCGCAGTTCGAGGCCCTTCCACCGGTACTTCATGGGTTTTCCTGCGCGTTTTTCGAGGGCCGAGTAGATGTCATCGATTTCGGTGAAGGCGGACAGCACCCAGCGAAGATGTTCCCGGTACCGTCCCACCGGACGCTCGGGCACCAGCTGGATCTCGCCGCGGTAACCGAACTCCGTGCGCCGGGCCTTCTCCAGGCCCGCGACGACCTCGGCCCTGTCGTACAGGTCACGGGCCAGTCCGGCCGCCTTGGCGTCATCGGCATAGCGAACTGCGAGCAGGCAGCGAACCAGCTCCTTCTCCACCTTGCCAGAGCAGGACGCCAGGGCAGATTTCCGGCCGGGTTCGTCATCGGCGTACAGGATCTCTGCGGCGCGCGAGGACAGCACGAGCAGGGAGGATGCAGGCTGCGCCGGCGGCACGATCGCCGGCTTTTCGAGCTTCGCCTGGGCCTCGACGGGCATCTTCATCGCCGGCGGAATCTCAGGATTCTTCATCGGCGCAGGAACAACGGCAGGTCCTCCGCTGCGCGGCGATGCCGGTTCGACGCAGGCTGAGAGCAGCAGCACGAGAGGGAAGACGGCGAGAACTCTTGGCATGCCCTTGTTGTACCACCGCACGGCGCAAATGTTACCGGGAAAACTGCGGAGGGAAAGACGTGACCGGAATTAAATCAGAAGAAAAAACAAAGGTCTGAAAAGACCGTTACAGGAAAGGGGTTAGGCGAAGAGAACCGCATCCGGCCTAGGAAATTTGCATCTTAGAATCCTCCGAAAAGAAGCGGTTGTTGTCCAGTAGAAACGGGTTTTACTGGCAACTTTTTGGCGACTTTGACAACGGAGGAATCGCATGAATAGACACTACTGAGAATGGCGTTTGGAACCCTACGGCGTGATCACCGATGGAACCTCGGGCGCGCCGAGCGGCACGTTGCACGTGTTCGCCAGCAGGCAGGCGCGGGGCGGGGGCGCGGGCAGGCGATCCCTAACGGAGCGCCCCCGGATTCCGGGAGGTGTGCCCAGCCATGCCGCTGACCCGCGATGAGGACTGCGCGACGACGCTGGCTCCAGAGCCGCAGGCATCGTGGCCGCGGACGCCGGAACCAGACCGGACGGTGTACGCGCAACTGAAAGGTGGTCGATGAGCGTGGGCAGACAACTGTAACTGCAGGCCATCAAAGCGCTGAATCTCGCAGCCGGCACCCGGCATCTGGAACGGGCCGTGCGGCATGCCAGCGAGAACGGCATCGATTATGGGGAGTTCCTGCTGGAACTGACGACTACGGAGTTGCACACGCGGACCGAGAACCGCCTCAATCGCCGGCTCCATGAATCGAAGTTCCCGATGATCAATCCGCTGGAGACGTTTGATCTGGGCGCCGTCACGGAGCTGGATCTGCGGCTGTTTCACGAGTTGGTGCCCGAGGACTTCATTTGTTAGGTGTTCGAGACGATGGCGCATGCCGGGTGGCACTGGTTCGCGTCCGGGGTTCAATCCCCTGGACTTATTTAATATTTGAACTTCTGCATGTGTCTGCCTAAGGCTGCTTTTATTAAAATTTCTACCTTGACATCCCTTCCAGTTTCTTGAATAGTTGTCTCTGGAGGTGAAAAAGTGGAGGAACGTTCATGTACGCACTCATTTCTTCTCGCGAGGAGATGTGTTCACGCCGCTAGTCGGCGTGGATTACCGGCATCATCACGCTCGCGCGGTACAGGCAGTGCTTTGGACGAATCGGGACCGCGCGGTGAGAAATGTTATCCACTGGGGTATCTATGCTGCCATACCAAACACCGTCGACACTTTGGTCACTCTGATTCTCGTTGCCGGTGCGACAATCTTGGACATTTTCGCTGTCACGGACCGAATGTGCGAAGCTGCACCCAACATGGTAACCATGTCGGAGGGATCATAATCACTCTGTGTTCCGCCAAGCTCTGTTTAATCCGTCCGATCTACTCGGCGATGCAGGCTAAGTCCTAATGTCGAACTCAACGAGATTGGGCGACGATGCATTTTTTAGCGGTGGAACGTGGGTGACGCTATGGGTGCCACTTCTCACGCAGGCTGCGGAATTGTCCATCATTGGTTCATTCCAAGCATCCACTTCATCGATCGTCTTGGCGCGAACGGCTTGGGATGCATTCCTCTCCGAGTTTACGGCACGTCGCTCTCTGGCCGCCAGGATCCGCAGGATGGACTATGCTGAAGGCTTGGCCGCAGTGTCGGCAGAGTTACCTTGCGTTCCGTCCATCAACACAGAGTTGACGCCGTGGTGCCAGCTACATGCACTGAACAAACTGCGCAACGAACTGGTTCACTACAAGGCGAGGAAAAATGCCGGAGTCGATGGGCCGAACGGTCTCGTGCAGTTGCTCCTCTCCGTCGGCGCGCCGCCGATGGCCCCCGCGGAAACATGGGAGGCGTCGGTTCTCGTGACCTCAACTGCTCGGTGGGCATGCACTGTGGTTGGCGACGCCATGATCGCTCTGGAATCACAACCAGCGCGAAGGCAATCTCCGGTTCGTACGCTTCGGAAAGAAGTATTAACCTCTCTCTCTGCTCTCTCAGCGCGTGGTGGTCTATGATGGAGTCGCTAAACCGGACTAACCTACAGATCTTAACAGTTGCAGGGTACGAGGATTGTATGATGCTCGAGAACGGCCGTTCATGGCAAGCGTGGCACGCCAAGTTGGCCGGGCCAGCACGATCGTTCACCGAGAACCTAGCTTTTCTCAGCGCGCGCGCTACGTGGCCTGACGTTGACCGGCTTGAAGCGTGGCATGCTTCTCATTCCATCAAACAATACACGGTTATTGTACGCCCGGGATCAACCGTAGCTGCGGATCTCTCTCGACTTCGCGAGCAACTTGGACGGGACTCCGTCCGTACAGTGGCGCAGTTCCTATTTAACGTCGTGCGCCGCGGACTGGGAACCATGGACACGGCTACCGGAGTCG
>PHAZ01000347.1:0-3097 GCA_002841825.1 Deltaproteobacteria bacterium HGW-Deltaproteobacteria-22
GGACCCCTAGCCGCAATGGGTATTCTCAACCATTATTACGAAAAATCATTCGCCTATGTCCATAATGATCTTGCCCTGGACGACCTGGGACGCCGGTTGCCAAGGCCCGGCGGATCGGGTAGCGTCAAGGGACAACCCCCGGGGTGGTCCGCTTCAGGATGGCCGTCCCCCGGAACCGGAGGTGGATCATGCACGCACGACGGGTCGCCGGGATCCTGGTTTCATGGCTGCTGCTGGCGGCCGCCTGCGGGGAGGGGAGCCCGCCCGTGGCGGACCCGTCTTCGGACTATCACGGCATCTGGATCAGCGAGGACGGCCCCGGCATGCTCCATGTGATCGAGCTGCTGTCCTACGAGCCGTACCTGCCCCTGCTCTCGGGCCGGCGCCAGGTGTACCGCGTGTGGAAGGTCCCGGCGGCGGAGGCGCCCTACTGGATCGAGTACGGGGTGTTCGCCGTCGTCGACGGCGCCCTTCACCTGACCCCCACCCGCTCGAAGGTGGGCGACCAGATCAACTTCACCTACGTCCACCGGCTGTATGACGTGGACCTGACGGCGGGGCGCATGGACCTCGAGGCCCCCGGTTTCCCCGATGACCGCCGCACCTTCGCTCGGGTGGACACCTTCCCCGGCGGCGCATGGGAGGGGTTGCCGCCCCACGGGGACCTCACCGAGCCGTCGCGCCGTCGCCCGTTGGTGGAGGACGCGCCGTTGCTCGAGGAGGTGTGGCAAGGGGCGCTGTTCCGCAGCGGGGAAAACGAGGCGCTGGCCGTGCGCGCGGTCATGTTCTTCGCCGACAGCCCTGTCACCCGCTACACCGTGCTGGACCTGCACCGGACCGTCGACGGTGGGGACGCCTGGAGCCCGGATCCCTTCGCTGGGGGGGCCGGCTACAACGTGTCCGGCGCGCGTCTCAAGGAGCAGGCCCACGGGCGTCCCCTGGTGTTCCCGGACGACACGCTCTCGGAGTACCTGTATCTCTGGAGCCCGGAGCTGGAGACCTGGGAGCAGGACAACGACATCCAGATCTGCCGCGTCTCGGCGGGGTTCCCGGATCAGGACGTGGTGCTCACGGCCTGGCACGGCCTGGCCTACACCCTGTGCATCGCCGACCCCGAGGTCGTCTACGTCCACCGGCGACGGCCCGACCTGAACAGTTTCCGCATCCAGTACCTGCAGGGGCCGGTCGCCGGGATCCGGGCCCAGTGGGACGCCGGCGAGGGGCCCCGCGGCACGCTGTACGGGCTCGTGTTCACGGGCACGCAGGAGCCGGCGCTGCGCCTGTACCGCCATCAGGAGGACGACTCCGCGGACTTCGGCCCCGAGCAACTGGCCGCGCCCGTGGCCGAGCTGGCGGGGTCGTGCGGTGATCTCCCCTGCGAGTTCACGGGCCTCTGGCGTTACCATCTCGCGGGCGGTGAGCACCACATCGTGGCGCTGGCCCGCTTCGACGGCCCGGCGCCGGCGCACCCCCTGGCGCCCGAAGACCGGCTCGCGGTGTACCTGCACGGCACGCCCGGGGGCGGGTTCACCTCCGAGGTGCTCAACGTCGGCGGGCCGGCCGGGGCGCGCGTGTTCCTGGGCAACCTCGTGGACATGGAGCTCCCGGTGGACGGCGTCGCCGGGACGGACGCGCCCGGCGCGGTGCTGCAGGACCGCGCGTGCCTGCGGGTCCGGCGGGCCGCAGCAGGAGGTGCATGGGAGGACGTCGGGGTGGTGCCCACGGCCCATCGCCCGGCCGACGGGGCGGTGGTGCTGTGGCCGGACCGCCTGGGGATGCTCTCGGCGGACCTCGCCATGGACTATCTGGAGTTTCCGCTCTCCTCCGATGCCGCGCGCTGTCCGGCCCCCCGCGCCCTGCCGTAGGGGACGCCGGCGGGATCCCGGCCCTGGGGACGGGCGGGCTGCCCAGAACGCGACCGAAGCCAAGCGGGAAACCGCGGCAGGCGGGAATCCGGCGAAGCCGGGACTCCGAATTTTCAAATCGTGGTTGTCAATGTCACGGTTCATGGTAGAAACTAGGAGCCGGGAGGTACGGAAGATGGCCAGAACTATCGAAGAAGATCGGGCACGGGCGAAGATTATCCAGATCGAGAGCTCCGTCCGCAGGTGCAGCCACCGGCGGTGGCCGAGCTGGATGGCCGTCGCCTTCCTTGGGGCTGGGCTGGCGCTGACCGCGTGCGAGCCCGACGAGCCCTCCTGCGAGGACGACTGCAACAACTCGGACAGTCAGTTGTACAAGATGGCCGGCATCCGCGACGAGCCGCCAGCCGAACCCGGCGAGGTCAGCCGGGTTCCGCGGGAGCTCACGCCGGACGCGGGCGTGGACCTGGAAGACGGCGAAGACGACTGAGCCGAGTGGAGCTGTCGGCGCCGGCCCCGTTGTCGCAAACTGGTAAGAAATGTTTCCAATTATTGGTAAAATTGGCAATAAATATTACCGATTTTCCAGTCGTCAATGACGGCCAAAGCGGGTCTCGAGGAGGAAGGGGTCAACGGCGGCGCGCCAGGATCAGGCCGGCCGTCAGGCCGCCCAGAAGCACGAGGCCCCAGACCAGCCCGGCGATGAAGAAGTCCGCGTTGCCGGTCAGCCCCCAGGCCAGGCTGCCCAGGCCGATGAGCCCGGCGCCGAGGCCTCCGATGATCAGGATCAGTTTGCGCAGGGTGCGGGCCTTCTGCGGCGAGTCGGCCGCGCGCGGCCAGCGGGCAAACAGGGGCAGCGGGGCGTCCCGCACGGTCAGGGTGTTCTTGTCGAGGATCATCAGGACCTGTGAGCCGAGGAAGGGATTCCATTGCCAGGCGTCGGACAGGAAGAAGCCGTCGCGCTCGTCCACGAGCCGATCCAGCTCCGCGCGCAGCAGCGGCCCGCCCTGCACGATCAACTTCGGTGACGAGAGCGGCAGGTCCGTGGCGACCAGGCCCACCGCGATGGAGACGGCGAGGTTGGACCAATCCGCGGTCGGGACGAAGGCGGCGAACCCGGCGTCGAGCACCAGGAAGCCGTCGCGGTGCTTCAGTCCCGTGGTCTGGGTGGCGCGCAGGACCACAGGCAGGCCCGGAGCGGCGGGGGTCACGGGCGCCGTGGGAGGCGCATCGGC
>PHAZ01000347.1:3173-4090 GCA_002841825.1 Deltaproteobacteria bacterium HGW-Deltaproteobacteria-22
GCCGACGCCGAAGACGACCGCCGAGAAAATGCAGAGCAGCGGGAGTGCAAGCGTCCAGCGCGTGGGGAGAAACCGGAGTTCAAGCATAGCGGGGAGGGTAATGAAGAATCCCCGGGAAGGCAAGCCCGGGCGTCGGACGTGGTCGGTGAAGGTGTCCAGGTGGGAGCGTGACGGTTCAGCGGCGGCGCACGACGCGGAAGCCGACGCCGTAACTCCGATCCATCTCGCGAGCGTCCACGCGGAAGGAGATGGCCAGGCTGTGCGCGGGGTTGGCCCAGTGACCGCCCTTGATGACCCGGAAAGCGATCTCCAGAATATTGTTCAGACAATAGTCTGTGAGGGGACCGGACGGCCAGTCGAAGAATCCGTCCCCGGTCCACTCCCACACGTTCCCGCTCAGGTCGCACAGCCCCAGTTCGTTGGGCAGCCGGCTGCACGCCGGATTTGTGCGGTTGGTGGTCGTGCGCCCCTCCTCCTCCGGGAAAGCATAGCCGAAGACCGCACAATCTCCGGGGGCGTTATCGCCGTCGCTGCCTGAAAACGGCGCGAGGTGGCCGGTGAGATTCACTTCCCCGTGGGCTGCGGTGTCCGCCCCCATGGCCGCCCACATCCACTCCATCTCTGTGGGCAGGCGATACCCATCGGCGCTGTGGTCCACTGACATCACGCGGGTGTTGTAGGGATTGTCCAACTCGTACACGGGGTCGCGCCCCTCCTCCCGACTGAGGCGGTTGCAGAAGTTTGCCGCCTCGACCCAGGTCACGTTTTGCACCGGGTCCCCGGGGCCGCTGGAGTACCCCTCATCGGTGGGGTCGGTGTCCATCACCTGGCGGTACTGCCAGCGGGTGATCTCGGTGCGGCTCATGAGAAAAGCTGAGACCGTGCTCAGGTTGGCCGGATCCTCGTCGCGCCGGAAC
>PHAZ01000348.1 GCA_002841825.1 Deltaproteobacteria bacterium HGW-Deltaproteobacteria-22
GCCGCGTCGTCGGGGAGGCAGGAGCAGCCGCGCAGTCGCCCGTCGGGCGCGACGGCCACAACCTGGCGGCCTGCAGGACACCCGGGCTGCGCCATGCCGCCGACGGTGTCCAGGGCCATGGCCAGCCCTTCGCCGAGGCGGAGCCGGTCATTGCCCGCGGCCAGCCGCGCCAGGGGCTCCCGCAGCCGGGCCAGCTGGCCGCCGGAGAGGAACAACTCCGGGGAGCCCGCGTTGGGGACCCCCCAGCCCAGTTGCCACAACTCGGCCCCCGCGTCGGTGACGATGCGCGAGACCGCGTCCAGGTGCGCCTCGTTGGCGCCCGCCGCGTTGGCGGCCAGAAGCGTGGTCATGAAGCCGAAGGGGACACCGGACGCGGCCAGGTTTCCGGCCGTGCGCAGGACCCGCGCGAAGGCGCCCGTGAGGCGACGGATCCGGTCGTGGACCTCCTCGGGGCCGTCGAGGGAAAGCCACACCAGATCCAGCCCCGACGCCCGGCATTGCGCGGCGAAGTCCGTCGAGTCGTCCCGGCCGTTGGTGATCAGCGTGACGAGGATCCCGGCGCCCTTGAGGCGTTCCACGATCGGCCACAGGTCCGGGCACAGCGTCGGCTCGCCGCCCGAGAGCGCCACCGAACCCACGCCCGCCGCCGCGAGGCGGTCGGCGATCCCGCGACGCAGCGCCACGGTGGGCTCGGCGATCCGCCGCCCGCCGGCCCGGTGACAGTGCACGCAGGCCAGATCGCAGCGGTCGGTGAGCTCCCACTCCACAAAGGTCGGAAAACGTGTCATCAGATATCCTCCTGCCCGGATGCCTCGCAGGGAAGAGCCTCGTAGGGTTTCCCCGACAGGCCCCTAGTTGGGAACGCCATAGAGCGGACGGACGTGATCATCTTCGGGCGGCTGCGGCGCCGGCGCCGGCGCCGGATCGGCGACCCCGCCCTGCTTGTCCGCGGGCTCCTCGGGGGGCGGCTGCGGGCGCGTCTCGGGATCGCGCACCGGCGGTCCCGCGTACACGGCGGCCGGTCCGTCGGTCAGGCAGCAGCCCATCACCGGAAGCGCCAGCCCTGCGCTCAGCAGCGCCGCGCCCACCCACCCCGGCAGCCGTGCGACCGGCGCGCCCGTCTCCTGCATCCGTTCCCCGATTTTCCTGCGGATTTCATCGTTCATGGAAACCTCCTGGCTCCTTCATTTTATACAGGTGTTTTTCTGTGGTGACAATGCCCGTGTTCCCCGGGTAAACTGTCTCCTGATGAATACTCCCATCGTCTTCAATCGTCCAACCCGTGATCCGCTCCGGGAGCGCCCCCCGGAGAACCCCGTGCTGGCCGTGCTGTGGCGCCTGCGGTTCCTGATCAAGCAACCCCTGGATGGCCCCGGCTTCCTCTTCCGGGTGATCGTCTGGGGGGCCTTCGCCTACATGGGGTTCGGGTTCCTGCTCGCCCCCCTGGCGCCGGAGTCCGTCTCGGGCTTCTGGCACATGGTCAACCTGCCGTTTCACGAGGCCGGACACGTGATCTTCGGCTTCCTGCCGCGCCTGGGCGTCTCGATGATGGGCTCCGGAGGCCAACTGTTGATGCCGCTGGTCTGTGGCATCATCATGTTCATCACCACCCGGGACACCTTCGGCGTGACGATCTGCCTGTGGTGGCTCGGCCAGAATTTTCTCGATATCGCTCCGTACATCGACGACGCCCGCAGCGGGACCCTGCCCCTGCTGGGCGGAAACACGGGTCAGACCTCGCCCTACGGCTTCCACGACTGGCAGTTCATCCTCGGGGAACTGAAGATGCTCCAGCACGACCACGCCATCGCGTCGGCCTCGTGGAGGACCGGCAAGGTGATCATCGTGATCGCGCTGCTCTGGGGCGCGGCGATCCTGATCTACAACGGTTGGAGGACGTACGGCCCCCGACGCCTGCCATCCTGACTGGAGTTTCGCACCATGAAATCACTCTCGAGCCGACTGGCAACGACCTGGGTCCTGCTGGCGCTGGCCCTCGCGCCTGCAGCCTGCAGACCCAACCGGCCCCGCAAGGCCACCCCCGTGGCCGACGTGGTACCCATGACCGCGGCGAACATGCGCGGGCACAAGATGCTCTACAAGGAGGGATGGTACGTCATCACCTCCACCCAGCGCAGCCTGGACTACGCCCGGCGGACCTCCATCACCTCCTCCTGGCAGGCGCTGGTGCAGGTGGCCCGGGACGTCAAGGCGGGCTCGAAACAATACGTCAAGGATTTGGGCACCAATTACAAGGCCTCCTGGGCCATGGCCAAGAACATCATCGAAGGCGGCCAGATGGTGACCAACGGCATCTTCGCGGGCACGCACTATCTGGGGACGCTCCAGTGGCACCAGGCCAACGCCACCATGATCCGCGCCCTGGACACCTTCGTGAAGGGCAACCTCTCCATCGCCGCGCGGACCGCCGAGGACCGCGCCGAGCTGGCCGCCCTCCCCGGTGCATGGTACCAGAACCTGAGCGAAGATTTTTCGAACCTCCATGCCTTGTCCCAAGCCATCAAGAAAAATATTTCGAAGGGCATCCCCATCAGTTGGGAGGCGTCCTTCGCCAAGGCCTCCGAGGCCTTCCGCCTCGAGTATGAGGAGAGCGGCAAGCGGCCCAACTCCATGGTGGCCCTGGGGGACATCCTGGTCGGTTACCTGAAGGCCTTCTACCACGGCCTCGCCCGTCCCGGCGCCAAGACCATCGTCAAGGCCACCGTCAAGGGCCTGAAGTACGGGGTCTTCCTGCCTGCGGCGACCGTGCTGATCCTGACGGGCCGCACCATCCAGACCACGGGGCTGGCCCTGTTCTACACGTCGCGGCTGGGCATCAAGGTGATCAGCCCCACCATCGAGGGCGGCTTCCTGGCCGCCTTCGGCCTCCTCTCCTACGGCTCGATCCCGGTCCTCTACAGCACCGGCGCCACCCTGGGCGCCTTCAGCCAGGTGGCGTTCTCCACCGTGGGCCCCGTGGCCGGCACCGCGCGGGCCACCACCGGCACCGCCCTGGCCACCGGCGAGTACGTCGTGAGCACGGTCACCAACGCCGTGGCCGGCACCACGGTGGTGGTCATCAACCAGTTGAAG
>PHAZ01000349.1 GCA_002841825.1 Deltaproteobacteria bacterium HGW-Deltaproteobacteria-22
ACGCGTGGGGCCAGCCCGTGCACACGCAGGTGGTGAAAAAACAGGAAGAATGGCTCTTCTACGAGGATCCCAGCGGCTATCGCGGCATCGCCACGCGTGAGGTCGTGCGGGTGGGCACGCAGGCCGCGCAGTTCTCTGGCGGTGGCGGCGGTGGGGTGATCGGCTCCTACTACAACCTCATCTACCCCGAAACGGCGATCAAGTTCCTCACCATGCGCGCCCAGGTGGATCCGGGGCTGGGCGTGGTCACCCAGTTCGAGGAACCCGATGGCACGAAGACGCAGGCGCTGTACGATTCGCTGGGTCGGCTGTCCTCGGTCTGGGGCGCTCATGCACCTCGTAGCGCATGCGTAACTCCCCAGCTGCCCTCGGTGTCGCTGGAGTACGGCCTGGCGTCGTCCTTGCGCCGCTACAACGTGCTGCGTACAACGGTCTACGAAGACCGTTGCGACCCCAACCAGGCCAAGCGTTCGGTGGCCTTCGTCGACGGCCTCGGACGCACGCTGCTCACGTGCACGCAGGGTCCGGACGCCTCCGGTTCGCGTCGTACCATCTGCTCGGGCGCCCACATCGTTTCCGCGCGTGGGCTGGCGGTGGCCGCGTACACGCCGTCCTATGTCGACTTCGACCTCGACGCACCGCTTTCCTCCCTGCGGCTGCCGGCGTTCCCGCTGGTCAACTGCCCCACGGACCCCGCGACCGCGATCACCGACGCCAACATCTGCGTGTCGCGACAAGCCTACGACGCCTTCGGGCGCAAAACCGTCACCACGGCGCCCGATGGCACCCGCAGTGAACTGCGGTACTTCGGCCCCAGGCGTGTGCAGAGCTTCAACGAACAGGACCTGGACCCCGGCAGTCTCCATGCCGATACGCCGCGTGAAGTCGAGACCGACGGTCACGGCCAGCTCGTGCAGGTGGTGGAGACGTACAAGGGCGGTGAGAACAACGCTGAGCTGCGCACCGAACGCACGAGCTACGCCTGGGACGCATTGGGCAACCTCGCCCAACTGCGACGCCACGGGGCCGCCTCCGACGGCTCTGGCGACATCATCAAGACGCAGATCTACGACACCATCGGCCAGAAGGTACTGATCGAAGATGAAAACGCAGGCACCTGGACGTTTGGCTATGACGATGCGGGCAACCTCGCCTGGCATGAGGATCCGCGCGGCAACCGGTTTGCCTTCGGGTACGACGACGGCAACCGACTGATCTACGAAGACTGTGTATCCGGCCCCACGTGCACGCAGGAAATCGAAGTGCGCTACTTCTACGATTCTCCTGCCTCATGGGAAAACGGCGAAGGCTTTTTCCCCGACGGCATCGTGGATCACGACGGCATCGAGCTCCCACAGACCCACGTTGTAGGCCGCCTCTCCAGGGTCGAAGACCGCGGCATGCGGACGTACACGAGCTACAACGCCCGTGGCGAGGTGATCGCGCAGGCGAAGAACCTTCACGGGTTTGCCCAACTGCCGAGCTTCGCCGATCCGGACCAACTCACCCCGATGCTGGTGGGTGACGCCGAGCTCTTCTACGTGTCCACGCGCGAGCTCGATGACGTGGGTCGCGTGCAACGCGAGACCCTCGTCGATGGCACGGAGCTGGAGTACACCTATGATCGGCGCGGCATGCTCGCGACGCTGTCGGGGGTGTACCACGACCAGGAAATGACGTTTGTGCAATCAGTGGACTACGACCTGCAGGGACGCCGCGTGTCGGCCCACCTCGGAGGCGGCATCCGCGAGCTCAAGTCATACAATCAGATGGGGCGCACCATTGAGGCCTTGCGTGAGTTGTTGAACTCCGACGGCACGACCACGGACGAGGTGCTGCACTTTGCATACACCTACGACCGCATCGGTCTGATGACTTCGCAGACGGATCTTCGCCCGGATGGGTTGCGTCTGAACGGCACGAGTCCTCCCACGGTGAAGATGTACACGTATGACGGGCAGGGGCAGTTGATGACCAGTGATGAGCGCCTGGTCTCCGATCCCTCCACCCTGATCCGTCGGATGGAGTACGACTACGATGTCCTGGGGAACATCGTCGAGAAGCATACCACGCGCTGCGTCGAGACGACGTATCCGTGCACAGAGCAAGACGATCCCGCCGACGAGTACTACACGCACTGGTTCGGTACGGCGACCTACCACGGCGACCAGCTCATCTCCGCCGATGGCGGCAATGGCAACAGCCTCGTGGCCACCTACGATGTCGCTGGCAACATGGAGACGCTCGCGGTCACGCGCGGCGGACAACCTTACTTCACGCACAAGTACACCTGGGATGAGCAGAACCGCCTGGCCTCGGCGGCCAGTGTGGTCTCCTCGATCGTCTCCGCTGGTGTGAATGTCATGGCGGTGGCGGGCTACGCCTACGACAACGGTGGCACCCGCATCGCAGCCGTGCGCGAATCCAACACAGGTCTCACCCACGAAGAGACCCTCTTTGTCGACCCGTCATTCGAGATCCGCAACGGCCAGTACACGACCTATATCTATGACTCCAAGGGCCGCCTGGCGCGCCTCATTGCACCTGTCGGTGATGAGGTCAGGCGGATCACCTGGCTGCACGCCGACCACCTGGGCTCGGCCTCCCTCGTGACCGCGGAAGACGGCATGTTTGTCGAGGAGACGAAGTACCTGCCCTACGGCGCGGTGCAGTCGACCAACCACCCGGACTTCAACATCCCCGTCGAGCCCTACGGCTTCACCGGCAAGGAAGCCGAACCCGTCGGCATCCTCTACTTCGGCGCCCGCTACTACAACCCGCATTTGGCAAGGTGGATGAGCCCCGATCCGCTGTTTTTGCATGTGACCTCGGAGAGCGCGGAGAAGGATCAGAATCTGTATTGCTACACGAGCAATTACCCCGTGAATAAAATCGATCCAGATGGGCTTTTGGGGTTTGAAGACATTGAGGATGCAGTTTCCTGGGTGTTCGAAAAATCAAAAAAAGGAGCTAATGCTGTTGCCGCTGATTTAATAAATACCGGCTATAGTGTATATAAAAGTGGAAAGAAAGCAATCGAGGAACCCAAGGATCTCAATAATTGGCTTGAATTTGGATATAATA
>PHAZ01000350.1 GCA_002841825.1 Deltaproteobacteria bacterium HGW-Deltaproteobacteria-22
CCACGACTCTGGCGCGCCGCGCCCGCCACGTCTGCGAAGAGCTCAACCGCCGCGTGGAGTTCATCATCCTCCAGCGCCGCGAACCGCAGCCCTGATTTTCCCTTGCGTCCCCCGCGGGCCGGTACTATTAATCTGTTGGTTGAAGCCCCGCCCCGGCAGGGCTTCCGAGGCATTCCATTTCATCATGCTGTCAGCCAAGCATTTCTTCATCTCCGCCCTCGCCATCACTCTGGCGATGGTCGCCTCCGTGGTCGGCGCCAACGTCCTGATCGACAACTACAGTTTGTTCGGAAACGCCCGCGGCAAGCGGATCTCCCTCTACTACAACGAGCGGCTGGAGAAGAACATCCTCTCCCGCAGGTACGTCCCCGAGAACTTCAACGCGCTGCTGATCGGTCCCTCCACCTCGTTCAACGTCAACACGGGGCAGTTCCGGCCGCTGGAGATCTACAACCTGTCGATCCTGGGCGGCACCATCACCGAGATCAAGGCCCTGGTCGACAACTACCTCGAGCTGCGGTCCCCGCGACTGGTCATCATCTGCATGTATCCCTACATGCTGCGCCAGCACGGCATGAAGACCGACTACCTCTCCAGCCGGGCCGTCTATGGCGCGCTGGGCTCCATCGACATCCTCAAGCGCTACGTCATCCAGGCGTACCACAGCCTGTCCGAGAAGGAGCTCTACAACGAGTTCGGCTATCACGTGTATGAGGAGGTCCCCCTGGAGAAGACCCTGGAACTGATCCGCGAAAAGGCCGAGGATCCGGACTATGCCCGACGGGAGCTCTCCATCGATCCGCTGGCCTGGCAGGACTATCTTGACCTGATTCAGGAACTCCGCGAACGGAACGTCAAGATCATCCAGTACTACCACCCCGTCCCCCGGCCCATCTATGAGCGCCACCGCGAGTTCTTCGACAACTACCTCGACCTGGTGACGGCGGTCCTGCCCGAGGACGCCATCACCGTGGACTTCAACATACCGAAGTACAAGCATTTCACGACCCAGCTGGACAACTTCCAGGACGACTGCCACCTGAGCGGAAAGGGCGCAGCCGGGATGGAGAAGCTGCTGCACGAGATGCTCATCGAACATGTCTCTGCTGCCGACGTGAAGGAAGAAGAGGAGGAGGAACCTTGAACCTTCCCGCCCGCCTGCTGTCCCTGCTCCTGGTTCTTCTTCCTCTCCTCATGCAGATCATTCCCGACACGGCCGCCGCCACCGAACCTGTCACCAGGAAGGACACCGCCGCCGAGGAGGGCGACGAGATTCTGGTCATCGCCCGCAAGCGCCGCGAGAGCTCGTTCTCCAGCTCGCGCAGCGTCGAGAAGATCGGCCGCCGGCGCCTGCTGCAGTCCGCTCCGCGCTCGGTCTCCGAGGCCCTGACCGAGACCCCGGGCGTGTTCGTGCAGAAGACCAACCACGGCGGCGGATCGCCGATCCTGCGAGGGTTGATCGGCCCGCAGGTGCTGATCACCATCGACGGTGTGCGGCTCAACCATGCGGCCTACCGCACCGGTCCGCTGCAGTACCTGAACCTGTTCGACCCCTTCATGCTCGGCAGCATCGAGGTGCTGCGGGGCGCCGGCAGCGTGCTCTACGGCTCCGACGCCATGGGCGGCGTGCTGCGCCTCAACCCGGTGTCCTTCGCCCCCCTGGCCTACAGGGACGCATGGACCACCACCGGGCAGATCGTCTCGGGCTTCCGCAACGCCGACCGCGGCTTCTCCGGCGGCGCGCTGATCGGCGGCGGCGGACGCGGCTTTGCCCTGGGCGGCGCATTGTCGGGCTTCGTGGCACAGGACCTCGACGGCGGCGGGAGCATCGGCGCACAGCCGCACTCGTCCTACAACACGGGCACCGGTCTCGTTCGGGCCCTGTGGACCCGCAAAAGCCTTGGCGCGCTGCGCGATTTCACCGTCACGGGAAACTACCTGTTCGGCCGGATCCTCGACGCCGGACGGGCCGACAACCTCTACACCAAGCTCAACTACCTCGTCTACGACAACACCGACCACCTGGCCTGGCTCCGGCTCGACTTCGCGGTGCCGGCCTGGACCCTGCAGGCCCAGTTGCTTTTCTCGTTCCAGCGCTTCTACGAACAGAAAGACACCTCCTCGGTCGATGCCGACTACGTCACGCTGTTGTCGACCACGCGAGATCACACCTGGGTGTCCTCCCCCGGCCTGGACGCGACCTTCCAGCTCCGGCCCCACCGCAACCTGCGGGTGCAGGCCGGCGGCATGTTCCAGCGCGACGTGGTCACCTCCGACCAGGTCGCCCGCGACGCGGGGCAGCCCTGGGCGCCCACCGGCTTCAACGGCCTGCCAGACGGCAGCACCAGCCGCACCTGGGGCCTGTTCGCCTTCGTCGACGTGCCGTTCTGGGCCATGGAGGGCCTGAGGGTGAACGTATCGGCGGGCTCCCGCGTGCACGGCGCGGCCGCCCACGCGCCGGCCTACGCCTCCCTGCCCTCCGTGGATTACGATCACACCAGCGTCGTGTTCTTCTCTTCGGTGTCGGCGAGGTGGGCCCGCCGCTGGTCCACCTCGCTGGTGTTCTCCCAGGGCTTCCGGGCGCCGAGCCTCCACGAGAGCGCCATGCTCGGCGACGAGGGCAAGGCGTTCCACGTCCCCAACCCTGATCTGGCGCCGGAGTCCCTCGACGGTCTGGAGTGGGGCTCCCGCCTGCACCTGCCCGGCCTGACCATGGGCGTGTCCCTGTATGCCTCGCGCCTGACCGACATCATCCTGCGCCGCCCTGCCACCTGGGAGGGCCAGATCGCCATCGACGGCAAGGACGTCGTCGAGAACTACAACGGCAACGAGGGCCGGATCTACGGCCTCGACGGGCACTTCGACTGGTCACCCCTGCGGCGCCTGCACGTGCTGGGTGTGTTCACCTTGACCCGTGGCGAGGAGCGTCGCGACGACGGCACGAAGGTTCCGCTCTCGCGCATCCCGCCGCTTTCGGGCCAGCTCACGGTGCGCACCATGCAGCCGGTCTGGTGGACCGACAGCGCCCGGATTCTGGCCGAGGCCTTCGCCCGCGGCGCGCTCAACCAGGACCGCC
>PHAZ01000351.1 GCA_002841825.1 Deltaproteobacteria bacterium HGW-Deltaproteobacteria-22
CTGATGGATGCCATCAGCCGGCCTTACGGGATGATTCTGGTTACCGGACCAACCGGGTCCGGTAAAACAGTCTCCCTCTATACCTGCCTAAACATCCTGAACAAAGATGGCATCAACATTTCGACAGCCGAAGACCCCGCAGAAATCAATCTCCCGGGCGTCAACCAGGTCAACGTTGACGATCGCGCGGGACTGACCTTCCCTGTCGCCCTGAAAGCCTTTCTCCGCCAGGATCCGGACATCATCATGGTTGGCGAAATCCGCGACCTGGAAACTGCAGAAATTTCAATCAAGGCAGCCCAAACAGGCCACCTTGTATTGTCAACTCTGCATACCAACGATGCGTCCGGTTCTGTGACTCGACTGGAGGACATGGGGATCGAGCCGTTCCTGGTTCGTTCCAGCGTCATCGGCATCTTGGCCCAGCGCCTGGTGCGTGTCCTTTGCCCCGACTGCAAGGAGTACTACCAGCCGTCCGCCTACGAGCTGAGCCAGCTCGGGATCGACCCCGAGCGCAGCCGACAGCGTCGGGAGCGCAACTTCTCCCCGCGATACTTGCCGCACGGCTGCGACTACGTCCCGGTGGGAACGGAAGAGGGGCAGGTACCGATGGTCTATCGTCCGAAGGGGTGTCCTTCCTGCATGGATACCGGTTACACGGGGCGAAAGGGCATCTACGAGCTGTTGATGATCGACGAGTTCGTGGCGCCGCTGATCCTTCGCAACGCGGATGCGCAGTCGATCAAGCAGGTGGCGATGGAACGGGGCATGGATTCGTTGCGGGACGACGGCGCGCGCAAGGTACTGGAGGGGGTGACGTCGGTGGCCGAGGTGCTGGCAGCAACGCAGGAGGACGTGGCGACGGCGGAGTGAAGCGATGGCTGTATACGAGTATCGCGGGATCGTCATCGCCTCGGGAAAGGCGACCAAGGGGCTTCGGGACGCTGACAACCCGAAGCAGCTTCGTGCGATCCTGCGCCGCGACGGGGTGATGCTGACCTCCGCGACGGAGGAGGCGAAGGCCAAGGCGAAGAAGAAGCGCGAGATCGATCTGTTCGCGATCTTCCGCAGGGCCAACTCGTCGGACATCGCGGTGATGACGCGACAGCTAGCCACGCTGGTGCGGGCCGGCATTCCGCTGGTGGATTCGATCACGGCGCTGACGGAGCAGGTCGAGAAGGAGGATCTGAAGCGGGTGCTCACGAACCTGCGGGAGCGCCTCAACGAGGGGACGAGCTTCGCGCAAGCGCTGGAGCAGCATCCCAAGGTGTTTCCTCCGATCTTCGTGAACATGGTGGCCGCCGGAGAGGTATCTGGGACGCTGGAGCAGGTCCTGGAGCGTCTGGCGGACTTCCTCGAGAGCCAGGCCCAGCTCAAGGGCAAGGTGTCCGCGGCGCTTGCCTACCCCGTGCTCATGCTGATCATTGGGACCGTGCTCATCAGCGTGCTGATGGTGGCGGTGGTCCCGAAGGTGACGAGCATTTTCGACAGCCTGGACCAGGCGCTGCCCTGGTACACGCAGGTGTTGATCGGAATTTCGGACTTTCTCTCAGGCTACTGGTGGATCTTGTTCCCCTCCCTCGCGCTCGGCATCTACCTGTTCAACCGATGGCGCAAGACGAAGGAGGGGCGACTCAAGTGGGACACGTTCACGCTCAAGGCCCCGGTGTTCGGGCCCCTCATCCAGATGCTCGCCATCGCGAGGTTCGCGAAGACCTTGTCGACCCTGCTTGGGGCTGGCGTGCCGCTACTCAAGGCGATGGAAATCTCGAACCGCGTGCTGACGAACGCCCTGCTCGAGCGCGTGGTGCAGGACGCCACGGGTTCCATTCGCGAAGGCGAGAGCATCGCTGTGCCGCTCCGCAGGAGCGGACAATTCCCGCCGATGGTCACCCACATGATCGCCGTAGGCGAGAAAAGCGGGCAGCTCGAGGAGATGCTCGAGAGCGTGTCCAAGGCGTACGACGCGCAGGTGGAGACGCGTGTGCAGATGCTCACCAGCCTGCTGGAGCCTCTCATGATCGTGTTCATGGGCGGCACCGTGGGATTCATCGCCTTCGCCATCCTGATGCCCTTGATCCAGATGAACGAGTTCGTGAAGTGACCGCCGAGGCAACGACGCATGGGGAAGAAGCGCCCGAAGGACCGCAACATCATCCTGCCGTGGGAGCAGCGAGGCGGTTTCTTCCGGCGGCCGGGCATGTCCCGCGCGCGCCCGGTGTTGCTCACGGTAGCCGTGATCATCGTGTTCTTGCTCATCGCCCATCGCGAGCGGACTGCCTCCGGGGTTCGCGCCACACGCGCGTCGTTGCTCATCGTTCGACGCGCGGTGGATTCGTACCGGGCCGACCACGCGGGCGAGTGTCCCCCAGAGCTCGCCGAGCTCGAGCGCAAGAGCTACGTCAAGCAACTGCCTGCCGACGCGTGGGGACGACCTTTCGTGCTCACGTGCCCCGGGCGCTTCAACCCGGATGGCTACGAGCTGTCGTCCGCCGGCCCAGATGGGATTCCCGGGGGGCTGGACCGAATCGAATGAGGACGTTCCAACGGAGAAACCAGACATGCACCGCAACACACGCTCCCTTCGCCTCGCCCGCGCCGCAGCGCGCGGCGTCACCCTCATCGAGGTTCTGATCGTCGTTGCGATCCTGAGCCTCATCGCTGCCGGCGTGACGGTCGCCGTCTTGCCCAAGTTCCGGCAAGCCCAGGTCGACACCGCCACCACCAACGCCCGCGAAATCCGCAATGCCGTCAACCGCTGGCGTGCCACCCGCGGCGGCGAAGAGTGCCCCACCGTGTCCCAGCTCGTGCAGGACAAGGAGATCGACAGCGCCTCCAAGACCACCGACCCCTGGGACTCGCCCTACAAAATCCAGTGCGTCGACGACGAAACCTTCGTCTCCTCCCCCGGTCCCGACAAGAAGGAAGGGAGCAAAGACGACATCACCGTCCCGGAGAAGGGCAACCCGTCCTGAAGCCCTGAGGAACCATGAAGGCGCCCAGGAGAAATCGACGACACACCGGCGGGCTCACGCTGATCGAGCTCATCGTTGTCGTCGCTCTCATGGCGCTGTT
>PHAZ01000013.1:0-26788 GCA_002841825.1 Deltaproteobacteria bacterium HGW-Deltaproteobacteria-22
CGGAGCCGACAAAACCCGCCAGCAGCATGTTCAGCACCATCGCAGCAAAGATGACCAGGCCCAGCATGGGGTTGCCCCGCCATAGCAGCGCGATCAGCGCGGTGATCAGGCCCGCGGCGAGGCCGAGCATCAGTGAAACCAGCACCTGCTTGACGATGCCGCGCCGGGCGGCCGCAGCGTCGACGTCGTCGAGGGCCAGCGCGCGGATGATCACCGCCAGCGACTGGGTGCCCGTGTTCCCGCCCAGGCCAGCCACGATGGGCATGAACGTCGCCAGCGCCACGACCTGCTGGATCGAGGCCTCGAACAGCCCGACGATGGAGGACGCGATGAACGCGGTCATCAGGTTCAGCAGCATCCACGGGAGCCGAAGCCGAAGGGAGGTGCCCACGGGCGTCTCGAGCCGGTCCTCGTCGGCCACGCCGTGAATCTGGAAGGCGTCGGCCGCGGCGCTCTCCATCATCACGTCGACCATGTCATCGACGGTGATGATGCCCAGGAGGCGGAACTGATCGTCCACCACGGGCATCGACACGTAATCGTACTTCACCATGGTCTCGGCTGCGTCCCGCACGGAGCTGTAGTCATTGACGCAGACGGGATCGGGATCGATCAATTCGGACAGCATCGTCTCGGGCTGGGCCAGCACCAGTTTGTGCACCGCCACGGTCCCCATCAGGCGCTGGGTCTCTTCCAGAACATACAATGTATAGATGGGTTCCTGGTGCGTGTCGAACCAGGCGCGCATCCGGTCGACCGCTTCCCTGGCGGTCATGCGGTAGTGGAACTGCAGAAAGAGCGTGTTCATGTAGGCGCCCGCGGAGTCGGGCGGATACCGGAAGATTTCCTCGATCTTGTCGGCGTAGGCGGGCGGGAGCTTTTCCAGGATCTCGGCGCAGCGCTCCTTGGGCAGCCGCTGCAGCAGCAGCGCGCTGTCGTCGGCCCCGACCTCCTGCAGCACGCGGGAGAGCACGTCGTTGGACAGCCCCTCGAGGGTCTGGCGCATCGTCTCGTCGGGCAGCTCCGCGAGCACGGGACCGGCCTGCCGCGTCACGTACAGCAACGTGATCAGCAGGTGGCGCTCGCCGGGCGTGCAGCGGGTGATGAGATCCGACACATCCGCGGGCTGCAGCTTGGCCAGCACCTTTTTCAAAGAACCGATGGCCTCCCGGTGCAGCAGGCGGCGTACGAAATCCAGGGTGGCGCTCTGTACGGGCATGGTCCACCTCCCGCGCTTGTTTTGAGGGGTTTTCCCAAGCCTGTCAACCGCAAATCCGGCCAGCCCCGAAAAACCCCCTTGCAAACCGTGAAACGAAAGATAAGGTAGGTGACTTTCGCGGGAGGGTCGCATGGCCTTTTTGAATCGTTTATTTCTTTCTTTTCTGCCCACCGGACACCGCATCGCCGCGCTTCGCGCCGAGCCGCAGATCGCCGCCTGGCCCGAGTGGCTCGCCATGGGGGTCTTCCTGCTGCTCACGAGCTGGCTCTGGCCCCTGGCCGGGGTCATCGAAGCCGCGATCCGGCTCAGCCCGTCGGCTGCGGTTTCAGAGTTAAGATATTTTGCAACGGACATCATCTTCCATGACTTGATTCCCCTGGGTGTGTTCCTGGGCATCTGGTTCGCCATCGGGCGCGAGTTCAACACGAACCAGAAGTTCCGCCTCGCGTTCATGACCTGGCTGCCTGCGATCCTGATCCGGGCGATCCTGCAGGGCATCCCCCTGCTCATGCCCAAGGTGGCCTACCTCCCGATCCCGGTGCTCCCGCTCCCCCAGATCGTCGCCCTGGCCGAGGCGCTGGTCAACCTGACCCTGCTGGTCATGTTCCTTCGGGTGTCGCCTCCTCCTGCCCTGCGCCTGCCCAAAATCATCGGCCCCGCCTTTGTCTCGGCGCAGATGGCCATCGCCGCGATCCTGTTCTGGGTGCCCCTGGCGACCTCGCTGCCGCGTTTCATCGTGGCCCCGGACTTCTCCGCCCCCGCCCTCGACGGCGGCACCTGCAGCCTGTCGGCCAACCGCGGCAAGCCCGTCGTGCTCGAGTTCTGGAGCATGAACTGCCCCCACTGCCGGCGCATGATCCCGGAGTTGGACAAACTGTCGAAAAAAATGGGCTCCGAATTGGTGATCCTGTCGGTCCACGTCGGCGGTGGCACTATGGCGGCCCCCCGCCTGAAGGAATTCATCACCGAAGCGCACTATCCGGTCTGCATGGACGACGGCACGGCCACCAATCTATACAAGGCCCTCAAGGCGCCTCACCGGCCCCAGGGCGTCCCCCACCTGGTGCTCATCGACCGCAACGGCATCATCCGACGCTCGCTGTCGGGCTACCGGGACGTCGACCTCCTTGAAATGGAGATCCGCAACTCAGGGATCCTGCGATGAGAAGGCTCCTTCTCCTGCTGACCCTGTCCGTGGCGATGGCCCTGTCCGCCGGCTGTGACGACCCCAAGCCCCCCGAGGCGCCCGCGTTCGTCCTGCCCTCCGACGGCGCGGATCCCTGCGATCTCAACGCCGAGCGTCCCAAACTGGTCCTGGTGCTCTTCTGGCTGCACACCTGCCCGTACTGTCAAGCAGAAATCGAACAAATACATGCCCTGGCCGACGCCATCGATCCGGCCAGGGTCTCGATCTTCGCCATCCATGTGGAGGGCGGCGCTGCGGCCGCTGTCGAGGCAGCCCCGATGATGGCCCACCCCAACGTGCGCATCTGCTGGGACGACCTGACGGTCTCGAGCCTCTATGCCAAGCTCGACGCCCCATGGAAGCTCGAATACATTCCTCATATGATGTGGGTTGACGCCGACGGAACCGCCCGACGCCCCCACACCGGTGTCACTTCTTCGGGGACGCTGCTGTCGGACATGCAGAAACTGCTCGCCGAAACTTCAGAAGTTGAAACAGGTTTGTGAAAATCCCGCAATTCTGTGCTAATCTAAGTCAGTGTCTTATGACGAGGTGCATCATGAACTCGAAAATCTTATTCTCCCTGATGGTTTCTTCCCTTCTTTTCTCCTGCAATTTCATCAGCACGGATGTCGATGACTTCAATTTCCGCCTGCCCGAGAAGGAATTCACCGTGGACTCGGCCCAGTTCGGCATGACCTGGGACGGGGCCCTCCCCGCTGTGGAGTGCCCGGCCAACCCTTGCCCCACCGGCGACGCCTTCTTCTGTGACGCCGGCACCTGCGCGGCCAAGGCCGAGTACGCGCTGCAGTCCGAAATCGTCCGCCTCAAGGACGAGGTCGAGGAGCTCGCGGTCGTCGGCGCCCAGGACCAGGTCACGGTGAAGTTCAAGTACATCCAGATGGAGGTCGTCTCCAACACGCTCACTTTCCCGATGCCGCCGCTGCAGTTGTACGTGGCGCCGCAGACGGCCACGAGCCTGTTCGACACCGACGGCCAGGTGCGCAGTGACGTCGACATGATCGGCAGCCTCGAGGCGATCCCGGCCGGCGCCACAGGAATCTATGACATCAACCTCACCGCGGACGGCGAGGCCGTGCTCACCCGTTACTGCCAGAAGCCCGACGTACCTTTCTATTTCTTCATCTATGGATCCACCGTCTTCGGCGCGGGCGACACGGTCCCGGCCGGCGCGATCACGGTGAGGATCCACTCCATGGCCACAGCATCCATTCAGTGAGCCGTTGATGCCCGTACGACTGTCCTTTTCGAACGTCGTTCAGTCCGGACTTCTCGTGCTGGTGCTGTCGGCCTGCACGTTCGACCCCGCCGGACTGCGGGGAATGCCCGACGCGGAACCCGACGTGGCCGATGTCGACGTGTCCGATGTGTCCGATGGTTCCGATGGTTCCGACGTAACTGATGTCACCGACGTATCCGACGTAACTGATGTGACCGACATCACCGACGCTGACGGCTCCCTTCTCTGCACGCCGGCCGACACCACCTGCCTCGACGAATTCACGCTTCAGGCCTGCTCGGTGGGCGGCGAGTTCGTCGAGGTCCAGTGCGAGCTCGGGTGCAACCGTTTCGTCAGCCCGGCCCGCTGCCTGGAGTTCCTTCCGTCCAACGGACTGGATCCGAACCTGGTGCTCGACCCGCTGCTGACCGATCTGGTCATCTCCGAGAACGCCCTGCTTTCCACCGACACCGGCGAGATCCGGACCGAGAGCGGCGTCCTGCTGCGCACCGGCGGCGTTGGTCTGATCGACGGCGTCCTCTTCGTGGATCAGGTCCAGTCCGACGGTTCCACGGTCACTGCGCTGGTCCTGCACCAGTTGCAGATCGCGACGGGCGTCACCCTGCGGGTCCAAGGCACGCGCGCGCTGATTTTCTACGCCGAAATCATCTATCTCAACGGCCTGATCGACGTCTCAGCCGGCGGCGACAACTGCACCGACGGAAACAACCGCTGCCCCGGTCCGGGTGGCTGGTGGGGCGCCGGCGCCAACAACAACGGCGGAGGCCCCGGCGCGGGCGGTGAAGGCCAGGAGGACTGGACCCTCGCCCCCGAGACCGGCGGCGGCGGCGCGGGTTACCTCAACGCCGGCGCCAAGGGTGGCTCCGGCGACGGCGGCAACGGCGGCGGCGGCTACGGCAGCGACTTCCTCGAGCCGCTGCTGGGCGGCTCCGGCGGCGGCGGCGGCGGCCACATCTCCTGGGGTTCCACCGACACCAGCCAGGGACGCGGCGGCGGCGGTGGCGGTGCGATCCAGCTCTCGGCGCGCCTGCTGCTCCAGATCGGCAATCCCGACGACGCGCCGTGCGGCTTGGCGGCCAACGGCGGCGGCGGTTCGGGCAATGACTCCGATGCCGACTCCGGCGGCGGCGGCGGCGGCTCCGGCGGCGCGATCCTGATCGAGGCCACCCGGATCCAGATCTACTCCAGCGCCAGGCTGACCGCCAACGGCGGCGGCGGCGGTGCCGGTCGCGGATCGGGCCATGGGCAGGCCGGCCAGTTCAGCACGAGTCCTGCCGTCGGCGGCCAGTGTGACTGCAACGTCGGCGGCGACGGCGGTGCCCAGCTCGGCTCGACGCCCCAGCAGGGGAGCGCCTCCAAGGGCGATGACGGATCGGGCGGCGGCGGCGGTGCCATGGGCCGCATCACGATCCGTGACTGCATCGTCTACCAGAACCAGGGGGAGCTTTCCCCGCAACCCTTCTTGGCAGGCTGCGCCCTGCCCTGATCAGGATGACCTCATGCCGGGACAGCCCTTCTATGAGCAGGTAATGGGCCTGCTGCTTTCCAAACCCATGGACGAGAGTCTCTTCGAGACCCTCCAGTATCTGGAGTTCTCCTGCCAGGCCGGCGGCTTCGCGCTGCTGCTGTGGCAGGCCGAAGCCACGCACGCAACGCTGCTGGCGACCTCCCAGCTGCAGAACATCCAGGGGCTCCCCATCGCCATGCCCTTCCCCTCCGAGGCCGGCACCTTCACCCTCTCCGACCCCGTGGAGATCGCCAGGCTGGCCGCTGCCATGGAGCTTGACCTCTTCATGGACGAGCCGCACCTCGAGGGCATCGTCTCTCCGCTGGCCTCGCACAACTCCAGCGTGGTGCTGCTGATGTTCGCCGAGGAGCCCGAGGCCTCCCAGGTCGACCTGCTCACCCTCAACCGCCTGTTCCAGTTGTTCCTGCGCGACACGTACTATCTGCTGCAGTTGCGCGAGCGCACCAACCCCACGGCCAACCGCAAGAAAAACAGCCAACTGAGCGCGATCAAGGGCAACCGCGAACTGTTCGACAACTCCACCGACGGCATCCTGGTGCTCGATCACCATCTCAAGATCGTGTTCATCAACCGCATGGCCGAGAGCATCCTCGGCTACGCCCAGAGCGCGGTCGTCAACCGCAGCGTCTTCGATCTGATCACCCCCTCCAACGCCGAGGTCTTCCAGGAGCATCTCCTGGAGCCCGACGCCAACTTCGAGGTGGAATCCATCACCCTGAGCTGTGAGACCGCGGTGCTGCGCATGACCCGCAGCCAGCTGCTCTCCGAGCAGGGCCTGATCGTGCTGCGCTTCTGGGACGTCACCGAGACGCGGCAGGTCCAGAAGCAGCTCTCCTACACCTCGGACTTCCTGACGCGCCTGGTGCGGAACTCCTCGGTCGCCATCGTCGCTGGCGACACCGACGGACCGATCTTCCTGTTCAGCCCGGCCGCCGAGAAACTGTTCGGCTTCCCCAGCGAAGGCGTGCTCGGCAAGCTCGCGCTGGCGGACATGTTCACGGAGCTTGACGCCTGGGAAACCATCCGCAACCTCCTCGACGTCGAGGAGAACGGCGGCGGCGGGCGGGTGGACCAGCTCGGCGTCGATGTCAAGATGGCCGGCTCCCACGAGGCGCCCGCGGTCATGAGCGCCTTTCTGGTGCCCGAGTACCAGCCCGGGCGCGACGCCGTGGTCGCCTTCTTCACGGACCTGCGCGACAAGAAGGCGATGGAGGCCACCATTGTCGAGTACCAGAAGAAGCTCGAGGACACCGAAAAGCAGGCCATGCTCTCCTCGCTGGCCGGCACGATGGCCCACGAACTGAACCAGCCCCTGATGTCGATCCTCGGCTACACCGAGCTGCTGCAGCGGCCCAACCTGCCCCCGGAGAAGCTCGAGCGGGGCATCCGCACCATCGCCCAGGAGGCCGATCGCATGGCCGACATCGTCAAGAAGATCGGCAACCTCACGCGCTATGAGACCCGCAACTACGTCGGGGCTGCGACCATCATCGACCTCGACAAGGGTTCCCGCTCCCCGGATAAGCCATGAAGAAGAACCCGAAGGAAGCCCAACTGCAGGAGATGGAAGCGCTGGCCGAGAAGCTCGGCGTCGAGATCCGCGTGGAGACGCTGCGCAGCCTGCACCCGCGCAAGGGCGGGCTGTGCCGGGTCCAGGGCGCGTTCGTCCTGCTCATCGACAAGAAGGCCTCCCTCGACGAGCGCTGGTTCCTGTTCACCGAGGGGCTCTGCATGTTCGACCTCGACGGCGAGTTCCTCTCCCCCAGGCTGCGCGCCCTGCTCGCCGAGCGCAGGGACGATCTGGTCTCCCGGGGAAAGCGCCTGCCCGAATGACCCCACATGGCGCCCCCTTCACCGTCCACATGATCGGCGGCTGCGGCGCGTTCGGCCGCAACTGTTCGGTCCTCTCCCAGGACGGAGAGGCCGTGGTGGTCGACTGCGGCTCCCAGTTCCCGTCCGAGGGCACCTTCGACGTCTCCTGCATGATCCCGCACCCGGAGCGGCTGTGGGAGCAGGTCCCCCGCCCGCTGGCCTACCTGCTCACCCACGGCCACGAGGATCACGTCGGCGCCCTGCGCCACCTGCTCGCGACGGCCCCCGCACCCGTGTACGGCACGCCGTTCACCCTCGGGCTCATCGCCGAGCGCCACGCGACGCTGACACCGTCGGTGAGGCGCGCTTGCCCGCTGATCGAGATGATCCCGGGCCAGCGCATCCAGCTCTCCGAGAGGATCGCCTTCACCGCGCTGGCGGTGGCGCACTCCATCCCCCAGGCGGTGGTGCTGCTGCTCGAGTTTCCGGCCGGCCGCGTCCTGCACACCGGCGACTTCAAGCTGGCCGGGGCCCCCTCCTGGAGCCTCGACACCGCCACCCTCGCCGCGCTGGCGCCCCCCCCGCTGTTCCTGATGCTGGCCGACTCCACCGGCGCCTGCACCGGGGAGGCCACCGCCGACGAGGCCCACCTGGCCGGCCGCATCGACGACCTGCTCGAGGCCGCCCCCGGACGCGTCTTCGTGACCGTGTTCTCCTCGCACATCGACCGGATCCGCAACTTCCTGCAGAACGGGCAGAAACACCAGCGAAGCGCCGCGGCGCTGGGCCGCTCCATGGAGCGCTACACGGCCACGGCCCGCGAACTGGGCCTGCTGCCCGAATGGAACTTCACCACCATCGACGAGGTCGCCGCCCTGCCGCCCCACCGCCAGATGTTCTTCATCTCGGGCTCCCAGGGCGAGACGTCCTCGGCCATGGACCGGCTGTCCGCGGGCCAGAACCCACGCTTCAACCTGGGTCCCGACGACACCGTCATCTTCTCGGTTTCGACGATCCCCGGCCGGGAGCTGCCGGTGTCCCAGATGATCGACCGCTTCCTCGAGACCGGCTGCCGGGTGCGGATGCACACCGAGGAGCTGCCCACCCATGTCTCCGGGCACGGCTCGGCCGCCGAGCTGCGCCAGCTCTACGAGGCGCTGCGGCCGGACACGGTGATCCCGGTGCACGGCTCCCTGCGGTACCTCCTCGCGGGCCGCGATCTGGCGCTGGCCTGCGGCGTGCCCGAGGCGTTCCTGTGCAGGGACGGCAACCGCTCGATCTTCGAGGACGGCGCCTGGCGGGTCGAGCCCGCGCCCATCTCCGAGGTCCTGCACCTGGAGAACCCGCAGGACACGCCGATCTGCGACGAGAGCCTCAAGCAGCGACGGCGCATGGCCGCCACAGGGGTCGTGTTCGTCGCCTGCGCGCTGGACCGGAAGGGCCGCCCCAGATCCCCCGTGCAGATGACCCTCCGCGGCATCGGCCGCGTCGAGGATCATCCCGATCTGGCCGAGGGCTGCATCCGGTCCGTGCTGGCGGGCTTCTCCACCCTGCATGATCCCGACCCGGCCCGCGTCATCGAGCTGCTCGTGCGGCGTTTTTTCAAATCCGAGACTGGCAAAAAACCACAGGTTGTGGTGCACTTGATCGGCTGAGGTTGACCCATGAAGAGAATCATCGCGCTTGGAATCCTGGCATTGACCCTCTCCTGCTCCGGCAAGTCCGGCAAGTCCGGCGAGGCCCCGAAGCCGCCCACGGCCCCCGATCCGGGCACGGACCCGGGCGCCGCCACGGACGCGCCGCAGATGTCGGTGTCGGGCAAGGACGTCAAGGACAACCCCAAGATCGCGGCGCTGACGCCGACCGACGAGCTCAACTGCGGCACCATGTGCGGCCATCTGGCCTACTGCAACCAGAAGATGCTCCAGAAGACCACCAGCAACACGGCGCTCTCGGCCTGCGTCAAGGGCTGCACCGCCCGGCGCGGCGAGGCCGACAAGGGGCGCTGGGAGGCCATGGAGACCTGCATGAAGCAGCACCGCGGCGACGATTGTCCTGCCCTGCGTTCATGCATCGAGACCGCCATGTCCGACCTGCAGAAGAAGCTGCACGGGATGGACGCCCCCGTGCCCGAGGCCCCCATGACCGATACCCCCGCGGAGGTGAAGCCATGACGACCCGCACCGACAAGGAACGCATGCTCCAGGTCCAGCTGGGGGACCGCACCGTCGAGGTCCTCTACGGCACCAGCGTTCATCAGTTGTTCACCCAGTTCCTCTCGCCCGAGGAGTTCAAGGAGAGCATCGCCGCGATCGTCCAGAACCGCACCTACGGCCTGACCTTCCCGCTGCGCGCGGACTGCCGCGTGTCCCCGATCACGGTGGCCGACCGCCACGGCGCGTCGGTGTACCGGCGCAGCGCCAGCCTGATGCTCCTCGAGGCCGTCAAGCGCGTGTGCCCGCCGGGCGCCAAACTGATCGTGGGCCAGAGCATCCAGGACGGCTACCTGTACAACCTCACCGGGCTGCCCGAGGGCATGACCAAGGAGCTCATCGCCCGGATCAACGAGGAGATGCGCCGGATCTGCGACGAGAACCACCCGTTCGTCGTCGAGAGCCTCAGCGTCCCCGACGTCAAGAAGATGCTCCTCGAGGTGGACCAGCCCGAGAAGGTGAACCTGCTGCGCATCCACTGGGAGCCCCAGGTGCGCATCGTGCGCTGCGCCTCCTCCTTCGATCTGTTCCACGAGCCCTACGCGCCCTCGACGTCGTACATCGACACCTTCGAGATCACGCCGTACTGGCCGGGCATGGTCCTGCGCCTGCCCTCCCGCGGCGCCAAGGTCATCCGCGGCAAGATCGCCCAGCTTCCGCGCCTGTTCCAGAGCTACACCGAGACCCGCGCCTGGAACAAGATGCTCGGCGTCGAGAACCTCGGCCAGCTCAACGAGGTCACCCTCGGCGGCGACATCAAGACCATCGTGCAGGTCGCCGAGGGCCTCCACGAGAAGAAGATCGCGCTCATCGCCGATGCCATCGCCACCCGCCGCCCCGACGTCCAGCTGGTCATGATCGCGGGCCCGTCGTCCTCGGGCAAGACCACCTTCTCCAAGCGCCTGGGCATCCAGCTGCAGGTGCTGGGGCTGCGCCCGGTCACCATCGAGATGGACAACTTCTTCGTCGAGCGCGACCAGACCCCCCGCGACGAGCGCGGCGACTTCGACTTCGAGAGCATCGAGGCCATCGACATCGACCTGTTCAACGACGTCCTCGTCAAGCTCCTCGACGGCGACGAGGCCCTGGTCCCGATCTTCGACTTCAAGACCGGCTGCAAGCGCCCCAGGGAGGAGTGGGTGCCCCACCGCATGGCCCAGGACCAGATCCTGATCATCGAGGGCATCCACGGCCTCAACGACCGCCTGACCCAGGGCGTGCTGTCCCACCGCAAGTACAAGATCTACATCAGCGCCCTGACCCAGTTGTGCATCGACGACCACAACCGCATCTTCACCTCGGACTCACGCCTGATCCGGCGCATCGTGCGCGACCGCAACTTCCGCGGCTACGGCGCCGCCGAGACGATCAAGCGCTGGCCCTCGGTGCGCAAGGGCGAGCTCAAGAACATCTTCCCGTTCCAGGAGCACGCCGACGTGATGTTCAACTCCGCGCTGGTCTACGAGCCCGGCGTGCTCAAGTCCGTCTGCGAGCGCGCCCTCCTCGAGGTGCCCCCCGACGACGAGGCCTTCGTCGAGGCCTACCGCCTCCTTCGCTTCCTGCGCCTGGTGATGCCCATCTCCAAGCAACTGGTCCCCCCCAACTCGATTCTTCGCGAGTTCATCGGCTACTCGTCGTTCTGATCCGGAGGCTTGATCATGCAGGACGTCCGCTGGATGCGGAGGTTTTCAAATTACCTCCAGGCTCTGGAGTCCCTCAAGCGGGCCGTGGCGCTCTCCGGGACGAGGCCCCTGACCGAGCTGGAGATGCAGGGGCTGATCCAGGGGTTCGAGTTCACCCACGAGCTCTCCTGGAACCTGCTCAAGGACTACCTCACCGAGCAGGGCGTGATGGAGTTGATCGGATCCAGAAACGCCACGCGGGCGGCCTTCAAGAACGGGATGTTGACCGACGGCGAGGTGTGGATGGAGATGATCCGGGCCCGCAACCTCACCACGCACACCTACAATCTGGACGTCGCCAGGGCCATCGCCTCGGACATCCTCACGCGCTTCTTCCCAGCCTTTTTGGAGTTGGAGGCGACCTTCCTGAAGCTTCGTGACCGGGAGGCGCCGGGCTCATGAACCACGGCCTGTCCCCCGACACCGTCGCGCGGATCGCCGGCGTCCTGATGCGCGCGCCCCACGTCCGGAAGGCCGTGCTCTACGGCTCCCGGGCCCGGGGCACCCACCGCCCCGGCTCGGACATCGACCTGACGCTCCTGGGAGATGACCTCACCGTCGCCGAACTGGGCCGCATCGCCGACGACCTCGACGACCTGCTGCTACCCTACGAGATTGATCTCTCCCTGCACGCCATGATCGACAACCCTGCCCTCCTCGACCACATCCGCCGCGTCGGCGTCACCCTCTACGAGCGTCCGTAGGTTCATTTCACTCCCTCAGGCTCCGGCAGCAGGCGGTTGGTCAGCGGGTCGATGACCCCGGCGCCCCAGAGATCGCGCACGAACAGGCACGTCTCGCTGCCGATCTCCGCCTTGAGCAGGAACCACCGGGTCGAGTCCGTGCCGTTGAAGAAACCGCCGAAGCGGAACGGCAGGTTCGTAGTGGCCTTGCGGATGACGTTCAACTCTTTGTCCCACAGGTACATGCCCTCCTGGGTCGTCGCGATCATCCCCATGTAGTCCACGAAGCCGGTCCCACCGAAGAACGACACCAGATACGGAACACTGCGCCCCGCGGGGTGGGCCCCGGCCTTCTCGAACGTCGTGCCGGCGGTGGTGAGCATGTCCCCCGTAGCCACATCCATGCCCCGGATCTGCAGGTGGCCGTCAACCAGCTCGTTCCAGTAATACCAACCATCGATGGCGACGGCCGATCCGGAGGCGATCTCGTCCCGGGAATAATACTGCTCAACCACCTTCACGGGCACCGGTCCCTGCAAATCCCAGATATGGAATCCGATCGGCTCGAGTTGGAAGCCGGTCTGATCTGCGTTCCATTCTCGCGACGAAGCAAAGCGATATTGACCATGCCCGGAATCGAGTTGGACCGAAGACATGGACCACGCCTTGTCCTCGCCATGGGACAAGTACTGGATTTCCCCGGTGATCAGGTGAACACGGTAGGTTTCATATGCTACCAAAGGCGTAGCCGGAGCTTCACGTTCAAAATAGAGCAAACAGTCAACGGTTACCCACTGATGGGTCACGTCGATGGCGGAGATGTTCACTTCACCATGATGTTCCCTACAGAAATCTGATTCCAAAGAAAGCGATTCATCGTCGGTGACTTGAAACAGGTTATGGGCCGCTAGGTCAATTCCCCACAGTGAACCATAGTAGTAACGACAAGACGATTCAGTGCAACCGGATGGAACTTCCCACCGATTTACAATAAAATAAGCTTTCCCTTCATTTTCATCGATGATGATGGCCTCTGTGATTGAGGAGACACCCACCTCGGGAACAGAGCCGATTTCAATAATATTGTAACTATCGAGATCCGCATAGTAAAACGTGGTTCTTCTTTCAGTGGAACTGAGATAATTGTTTTGCCCAAGCAGAATCTTATTTCCCCAAGTGCCATACCATGACAAATACCCGGGCAAATCATTTACCTGCAACGCAGCGCATTCCACCGTGTACAGGTAGGGATCCGGCTCCGTCTCCGGGATGTCCGGCTGCACGATGTCACCGACGACATCGCCCACGTCCTCGACATCGAGACCCCCATCGGGCTTCGGACATAGCATGGGATCCGTGCACTTTGAGCAATCCGGTATCGGCGCGCACGGGTCATTGTTCAGAACATCTGTATTATTGTAATTATCTGAATTATTACAATCACCACAATTCGTTTTCTTGATGGGATGACAACCTGGGAAAGCCAAACTCAAACCCAGCACCAATCCAGGTAAGATTAAACTCAGAGGTCGCCGTAGCATGACGTCACCTCCCAGTTATCGTCCTTTTTCGTGGTTCCGACAGGCATCGGTTCACAGCCCAACGGTGAATGCCTCATGGTTTTTCAGCTCCTTTCCTGTCGACCCTGGAAGTAGAGCACATCCGGGCCATTTTACAAGTCCGATATGAGTGACTTGAAACCCCATGATGACTTCTCAACCCGCACTCTTGACACCAACAACGACTTGTGATTTTCTGCGGGCGAAATCATGGACGATTTCGACGCGGGGCGGGTTCGTGGGGAACCCGCTTCGACGGACGAAAAACAAGGCCCGGAAAGGGCCGCAACCAACGGACTGGAGGAAACAGACGATGCGGAGCAAGAAACCCTATGATGACGCGAAACTGGAGACGCTGGGGGCGCGGTTTTCCAGCACAGACGTGCAGAAGGAGGCCGACCTCGCGGCAGGGCTCCTGCAGCGGCACGGCCCCGTGTTCTGCCTGTACGGTAGGGGGCAGGCCTTCGCCGGACGGTTCGAGTCCAAGCGTGAGGCCCACCGGGGCTTCGTTGTGGAGCGCACCGAGGGCGTGGCGGCCAAGCAGAACGCCATCGCCGGACTCAACGAGACCTTCGACGCCGGCTGGACCTGGGTCGAGCAGGCCCACGCCATCCTCGGGCCGTTTTGCCGCAGGGACGCGGAGTTCGCCCTGCGGGTGGAAAAACTCACCCCCGAGGCCGAGGCCGAACTGGCCATGGCCGTGGCCGGGTTCAATGCGCTGCTCGAGGAGAAGAAGCCCGAGCTGGACGCCGATGTCCCCATCGATGACCTGATCGCCGCGGCCGCGGAGCTGGTGGTCCGTTTGAACGCGGTGCTGGGGGACAAGGCCCAGGCCAAGGTCGGCGCGAAGTCCGACACGCGGGAGCTGGACCGCCTCGACGGGGAACTGTACCTCGAGATCGCCGACCTCTACGACGCCGGCCGCAAGGCCGTGCGCGCCGGACGCATCCACGCGCCGATGACGGACTTCCGCTTCCGGTACTGCGTGACCGGGCGCCGCAGGCCGGCCGCCGAGCCCCCGACCCCGGCCTAGCAGGCCGCACCCCGGCCTGACGCCGCCCGGGCGGCGACTCCAGGTCCGCCAGGGACTGTTTCAGGTCCGCGACGGGCGACTCCAGGTCCGCCAGGGACTGTTTCAGGTCCGCGACGGGCGACTTCAGGTCCGTGACGGCGTGCCACAGGTCGCGGGCCGTTCGTTTCATCTGCGAAAAGGCAGGGTACCTGCGGGAAAACCTGAGGTCCATGGGCCCGGGCCCCGGCTCCAGGTCCTGGGAAAAGGGCTGCTGGTGCGCAGGAGGAACCCTCATCCCGCGACAGGTCGGGGGCATCCCGTCGCCGGCGCTACTCATCTGCCCGGCAGGGTTACTCATGTGCCGGGGGGAGTTACTCATCTCGCTGGCAGAGTTACTCATGTGCCCGGTGGCGGGCTGCATGCGGGAACGCTGGCGGGCGCAGGGAACGGGCGGTGAGCGTGAACAAGAACAGGCGCAGGGAACGGGCGGTGTGCGGGAGCGCGGACAGGCGAAAATCTCCCGGGATCACCCCTTGTTTCTTTCCCGGAGGTTGCTATCTTGCTGGCGGGAGCACGTCCGTGACCACCACCTCCGCCCTGCATCGAAACCGTTCCAGAAACAGCGCGTTTTTGCGCGTGCTGCTGGCGCTGCTGATGCTGGGACCTGCCGGGGCCGGGGGCGCCGCGCGCCTGCGCACGCAGCCGACAGCCCGACACGCGCCGGGGACGGCCGAACCCGCGCCTGAACTGACCTGGTCTGCGGACTCCCATGAGCCCCGTCAGGCCACCCTGCGCGAGATCGATCCCGCGCCGTTTTCCGCGATCCGGCCCAAGAAGGGCGACTTCCGCGCCGTTTGGAAGATCCCGGCACCGGGCGCCGCCATGATCCCGGAGGTTCTCTCCGCGGACGATCTGCCTTTGGCCTCCGAACCCACGGAGGCAATCCCCGGCACCGGCGCACGCCGGTCCCTGGCCCTCCGGTCCCCCCGGGGCCCGCCCCTCGCCTGATCCCTGAACGTTCGTAAATTTATATTTTACAATTTACAACACGCCACCGTCGCTGCAGGTCCTCCCGGGAGGGAAAGGGATCGTCGACGGCGGCCCCCGAAGGGGAAAAGAGGTCCATCATGGTAACCAAGCCGAAAAATATCATCGAAGTGCAGCCCGAGCGCGAAGAACCGTCGTCCCAGTCCCCCATGAAACTGTTCATGTGGATCTTCGGCCTGCCCCTGGTCGTCATCATCGTGATCATGACCCTGCAGAACCTGCTGTAGCCCCCGCCGCCCGTTAGCCGGGCGGTGCGCCGCCCTGACCCGGTCGCTCCGCGCCCGGGGCCTGCACTTTTTCAGTTGCGTTTGCGGCCCAAAGCCACTATATACAAGCGCCTGCCCCATGGAACGGGCAGAAGAAGGTGAATGATGAAAAAAGAAACCCATCCCCTGTATCCCGAAGCCACCATCGAATGCGCCTGCGGCAGCGTGGTTCACACCTATAGCTCCAAGGGATCCTTCAAGGTGGACATCTGCGGCGCCTGCCACCCGTTCTACACCGGCAAGGTGAAGGTCGTCAGCGCCACGGGCCGCGTCGAGAAGTTCAACCGTAAGTACGGCACCAACGCCGGCGTCGCCGCCCCCAAGGAAGCCAAGGAAGCCAAGGAAACCAAGGAAAACGCGTAATTTTCCGGTTCATGGGCGATCCCTTCGCCTCCCTTTTCCCATCTGAAATGATCTCTGACCGGCAGGGTATCCGATGAAACCAGACCCCAAAGGGCCTTCCTGCATCGCCGTCGGGGGACAGGCCGTCATGGAAGGCGTGATGATGCGCTCGGCGCACTCGTTCGCCGTGGCGTGCCGCATCCCCACCGGCGAAATCCTGATCAAGGAACAGAAGTGGCAGTCCGTGTGGGATCGCATGCGCTTTTTGCGCTGGCCGTTCTTCCGCGGCATCGTCACCCTCGGCGAGGCCTTGGTCAACGGCTTCTCGGCGCTCACCTGGAGCGCCAACATGCAGATCCGCCACACCCCCGCGGGCCCCGACGGCAAGAAGGAGGAGGAGCTCTCCGGCGGCGGCGCGGCCCTGGCGATCACCATCTCGCTGCTGTTCGCCATGGGGCTGTTCGTGGCCCTGCCGCACTTCGCGACGATGCTGCTGGGCCTTGACGCCTCCTCCCTGTCGTTCCACCTCGTCGACGGCGTGATCAAGCTGGTCGTGCTGCTGGCCTACATGGGCGCGATCGGCTTTCTGCCCGACATCAAGCGGGTGTTCGCCTACCACGGCGCCGAGCACAAGTCCATCTTCGCCCACGAGGCGGGCCTGCCCCTGACCGTCGAGAACGCCCGGAAGTTCACGCGGTTCCATCCGCGCTGCGGCACGTCGTTCCTGTTCCTGGTGCTGGCCATCAGCATCATCGTGTTCTCCCTGACCCTGCAGTTCCGGATCCTGCCCTGGGGCTGGGCCGACAACCTCCTGAAGGTCTTCATCAAGATCCCCATGATGCTGCCGGTCGCGGGCATCGCCTACGAACTGATCCGGCTGTCCGGCAAGTACCACAGCAACCCGCTGCTGCGGCCCGTGATCTGGCCCGGCCTGTGGCTGCAGCGCCTGACCACGCGCGAGCCCGACGACGCGATGCTCGAGGTCGCGCTGGCGAGCCTGCGCCGCACCCTCTGGCGTGAGGCCCACCTGGATGATCCCTCCACCACGGAGGGCGTGCTGTTCAAGGATCTCTCCGAAGTCCCCGAGGCGTAACCATGGCAAAGCCCAACTTTTTCTCCAAGGTCGTCGCGATCTGCGAGCGGTTCGAGCACCTCGAGCAGGCCCTCGCGGATCCGGAATCCTCCACTGATCGCGGCAAGATGGTCAAGCTCGGCAAGGAGCGCGCCGAGCTCGAGCCGCTGGTGATCGCCTATCGCGAGTGGCTCGACTGCGAGCGCCGGTGCAGCGACGCCCGCGAGCTCGCCCGCGATCCCGACCCCGAGATGGCGCAGATGGCCGACGAGGAGATCACCGGGTGCGAGGCCCGCATGGGCGAGATCGAGGAGGAGATGAAGATCCTCCTGCTGCCCAAGGACCCCCTCGACGAGAAGAACACTATCCTCGAGATCCGCGCCGGCACCGGCGGCGAGGAGGCCAGCCTGTTCGCGGGCGAGCTGTTCCGCATGTACACCCGCTACGCCGAGCGCAACCGCTGGAAGCTCGAGATCCTGTCCATGTCCGAGAGCGGCTCGGGCAACGGCCTCAAGGAGGTCGTGGCCCTGATCACCGGCACCGAGGTGTACTCCCGCCTGCGCTACGAGTCCGGCGTGCACCGCGTGCAGCGCGTGCCGGCCACCGAGGCCGCCGGACGCATCCACACCTCGGCGGCGACCGTCGCGGTGCTGCCCGAGGCCGAGGACATCGACGTGAAGATCGAGGACAAGGACCTGCGCATCGACGTGATGCGGGCGGGCGGCCCCGGCGGCCAGAGCGTGAACACCACCGACAGCGCCGTGCGCATCACCCACCTGCCCTCGCAGCTGGTCGTGATCTGCCAGGACGAGAAGAGCCAGTTGAAGAACAAGGCCAAGGCCCTGAAGATCCTCAAGTCCCGCCTGCTCGAGCAGGAGCGCGAGAAGCAGGATGCCCAGATCCGCGACGAGCGCCGCTCCATGGTCGGCTCCGGCGACCGCTCCGAGAAGATCCGCACGTACAACTTCCCGCAGGACCGCGTCACCGATCACCGCATCGGCCTGACCCGGCACAACCTCCAGGGGATCCTCGACGGCGAGCTGGAAGAGATCGTCTCGAGCCTGCGCGCCTTCCGGCAGGCCGAGCTGCTCGAGGCCGGTTCGGACGCATGAGCGAGCCCACCCACCGCATCGGCTTCGTCCAGTTCACGCCCATTTTGGGCGCGTTGGAGATCAACATCGAGCGCCTGTTCACCCTGGTGAAGACCCTCGCCGAACCCGCGGACCTGCTGGTGCTGCCCGAGATGGCCCTGACCGGCTACGCCTTCCGCAACCGCGAGGAGCTGGGGCACATCACCACCCCCGAAAATACCGAACGCACGCTGGACACGGCCGTGCGGCTCTCGCACCTCTTCGGCGGCGCCGCCGTGGTGCTGGGCTACCCCGAGTGGACCGGCGATGGCTTCTTCAACAGCGCGATGCTCGCGGGGCCCGACGGCCTGCTGGGCAACTACCAGAAGACCCACCTGTTCGGCACCGAGAAGGACATGTTCCTGCCCGGCCGCACGGGCTTCGAGGTGTTCCGGGTGAGGGACTTCACCGTGGGCGTCATGATCTGCTTCGACTGGTTCTTCCCCGAGTCCTGCCGCACCCTCGCCCTGCGGGGCGCCGACATCATCGCGCATCCGACCAACCTCGTGATGCCCTACTGCCAGCGCGCCATGTTCACCCGGGCGCTGGAGAACTCGGTCTACACGATCACCGCCAACCGCTGCGGCATGGAGATGCACCAGCGCGAGCTGCGGTTCACCGGCGAATCGGTGATCTACGGACCTCGCGGGAACATCCTGGCCAGCGCCCCCAAGGCCGAGGACCACGTCGCCGTCATCGAGATCGACATCCATCGGGCGCGCAGCAAAAACCTGAACAGCCGCAACCACATCTTCGACGATCGTACCCCCGACTATTATGATCTATGAGAATCATCCGGGTTTGACAGGGGTCAGGTTCGGTGGGATAGTATTTCGATTCTGGAGGGATTTCCATGAAATGGCTTAATCTTTTACTTCCGCTCACACTTCTGTTCGGCTCCTGCTCCCTGCTCGTCGACTTCGACGACGACCAGTCGCTCAAGGAGACGATCTGCGATGACGGCGTCGACAACGACGAAGACACCCGGACCGACTGCGACGACCAGGACTGCTGGAACGACGACGCCTGCACCGCGCCCAACATCAATAACTTCAACAACGTCGTGAACCCCGAGATCTGCAACAACAACATCGATGATGACCACGACGGATTCTACGACTGCGGTGATGAGGACTGCATCACGGACCCCGCCTGCCAGGGGCAGCGGGAGATCTGCGACAACGGGGACGATGACGACGGCGACGGCATGGTCGACTGCGGGGATCCCGACTGCTTCGAGGCCTTGCTCTGCAGGGAAGATTACCCCATCTGCAACCGGTTTATAGACTTCACCGCCAACATCGGCCATGTCTTCTATTACAGGGATATTTATCAATTTGGCGTGTCCTCCGACTGCGGTGACGAGACCGAGTTCTACTGCGGGATCAAGCCCGAGCACTCCATGGTCCCCCACTGCTATCCACTGGCGACGTCCACCGTGGTACCCGCCTTCGCCCCCTGCGACCAGAACACCGTCTGCGGCACCGGGCTGGTGTGCACGACCACGGACATCAACCCCATGAGCCCCAAGTGCCTGCCCCTGTGCGCCCCCGGCCTCAACACCGAGTGCGTCAACAACCAGGGGGTGTGCTTCATCCACTGGATAAACAGTTACGACAACATCATCGACAAGGATATCGAGCTCTGGCTCTGCGAGAAGCCCGCCTGCAATCCCATGAATCCGGGCAACAGCGGCTGCACCCCCTCCACGGCCGCCTGCTATCCCGAGACCAACCTGTTCGGCAACGCCGTCTGTCATCCGAACGCGGGCATCACCGTCCAGGGGCTGCCGTGCCCGGGCGGCGACACCGATTGCATCCCGGGCAGCATCTGCCGCTGGAGTGACAACCTGAACATGGAGGTCTGCCACAAGCTCTGCGGCAACGACACCCCCGACTGCACCAACATCAACTCGGGCGTCTGCCAGAAGGACGATTCCCGCCAGTTGTACGGCTACTGCAAGTAATCACCCGGAGACACCACCATGCGCACGCTGCTCCTGACCCTCCTGCTGCTCGCCCTGATGCCCCTCTCCTGCACGTTCATGGTCGACTTCGACGAGCCGGGGACCCCCGAGGACTGCGCCAACCAGATCGACGATGACGGCGACGGCTACGTCGACTGCAACGATCAGGACTGCTGGGAGACCCCCGCGTGCAACAACCTGTTCGAGATCTGCGACAACATGGTTGATGACAACGGAGACGGCGCCGTCGACTGCGAGGACTATCTGTGCGCCTCGGACCAAGCCTGCATCCAGAATTTCGAACTGTGCAACGAGCTGATGGGGAACGAGAACGAGATCTGGATGTACTTCAACGTGTACGAGTCCAGCCCGTTTTCCTGCATCGATCCCGACATGCAGTGCCGCATCGACTACCGCACCGGAGGCGTGCCCCGCTGCGTATACCCCGAGCTCGTTTACAACGGCGGGACCGGCTTTCCCTGCTACAACGACCTGGAGTGCCCCATGGGCCATGTCTGCGCCCCCAGCGAGGCGATCTCCATCGGGAACGAGGAGCCCGGTGACAGCGTGTGCCTGCCCCTGTGCTCGAACCTGATCTCGCCGGGCTGCCCGCCCCACATGGAGTGCTTCCACCGGATGGAGCCTGTCATCGACGGCACGTTCGTCGGACCGCCCCGCGAGGTCCAGGTGTTCAACTGTGACACCCCCGTATGCCAGGTCCTCGGACCCGACGCCCTGGCCTGCATGACCGAGATGCAGACCTGCTATCCGGCCGACGACATGCTCGGGCAGGGCTACTGCGCCCGCTTCGGCGAGGGTGGCCATGGCGTGGCCTGCGAGTCCGACTCTGACTGTTTTCCCAAGCACAAGTGCGCCGAGACCTCCAATGGCGACGACCAAAAGCAGTGCTTCCGCGTCTGCAAGGGACCCGATGACTGCCTCGACATCGGGCCGGTCTCCTTCGAGTGCCGTATGGCGCCGTACTGGGCCACCTACGGCCTGTGCAAATCCCCCGACGTGGGCTCGCTCTAGGATCCCCGTTCTCCCCGGGTAGGACCTGACGGCCCAACCCGGGGCATCATGTCATGAACCCCTTCGGGGTATGTGGAAATGGCGCTGCGGACTTGACCTCCGCATGGAAAACCTGGCAGGGTGCGCCGGGATCACTGGCAGTAGGCGGGACCCGCGGCGCAGTCGCCGGGACCGTTGGGACACTGGGCGAGGCAGTCGCGGTAGTGGGGGCAGGTGTCCACCAGGGCGACGGGCGTGCACAGGGTGAAAACGCCGTTCCCGGTGGCCACGATCGACACCTCCGCAAAGAAACCACAGTCGTTGTCGTCGCCGGGGACGTCGAGGCAGTAGGAGAAACCGCTGGTGTCGCCTTCCAGCTGGGCGCAGAGGCCGCGCAGGCAGTCCGCGGGCTTGGTGCACACCTCGCAGAAGTCCTGATCCCCCGAGGGCGCCGTGCAGGAGCCGGTCCTGGGCACGCAGAAACCGTTGCCTTCCAGCGGGTCGCAGATCAGGCCGTCAGGGCAGTCCCCGAGGTCGACGCAAGGCTGGGCACAGGTCGATTGCCACGCGTCAAGACCGCGCACGCATGAGAGTCCTTCGCCGCATTGTCCGTCGACCAGGCACCCGGTGCAGGCGCTCCCATCGCCGATGCAGGCGCCCTGCAGGTGAACGCACTGGTATCGCACCGTGCCCTCGTCGCAGCCCCCCGAGCAGGCGTCGCATCCGCTCACCCACCCATTGTCGTCGGCGCAGCGCATCACCGCCTGGCACTCGGTGTCCGCCGGACAGGTGCCGGCCAGACCCGGGTCACACTCCATCGAGCAGTACTTCGCGGAACTGTCCGCCGAAAAGAGGCACAGATCGCCCGTATAGCCGCACTGGCTGTCGAGCTGGCAGGTCTCGCAGAACTGTCGGGGATGGCACCACTTCACCCCGGTCTCGTCGAGGCGGCACCCCATGGTGGGAGGACACTCGCGGTCCAGATTGCACTCGTGCGAGCACATCGAAAGCTCGCCGGACAGGGAGAAGAGCTGGCGGCAGGTCAGGCCGTCGACGCAGTCGGCGACGCTGCAGTCCGCGCCGAGCGTCCCCGGGCCGGTCTCGAAGTCGACGCCGACGCACCAGAACACCTCGGAGGACTCCGCGCACATGGTGCCCTCCACGCAGTCGGTCTGGTCGCCGCACGGAATCGAGCAGACGTTCTCCATGCAGGCCAGATCGGACTCGGGCGGGCAGGTCTGCTGTCCGTCGCAGGGCAGGCAGTCGGGGGTGTCGTCGCAGCGCGCACCCACAGGCTGCTGCGGCGCGCAGAAGAAGTCAATGCAGCCGTAGCCTTCGCGGCAGTCGGCGTTGGTCTCGCACTCCGGAAGACAGTAGGAGCCCTCCCCGAAGAACACGCAAACACCCGAGTCGCACGGCTCTGTCTCCGAGCACGCCTGCGTGCACATGCCGCCGGGCAGGCCGAGGTTGCAGACGCCCTCGCAGACGCTCTTCTCCGTGCAGGCCGAGCCCAGCGGAGCCCGGTCATTGCCGTCGCAGGCGGTCATAAACAGGATGAATATCAGCAGATAACGTTTGTTCATGGCATATCACCCATCAGCCCGAATTTTCAGGCCACGTAGATCGCCTCGCACTCGGGAAGCGTCAGTTTGCAGACAAAGCCGTCCAGGTGTACCAGCGCGCCGTCGGACAGGAAGTGGTCGATCTCCACCTGGCTTTCGGGGAGGATGCCCCGGTCCAGAAGGCTCCGGCGCATCCCGGGCGTGCCCCCGATCTTGATGATCCGGGACGGGCTCCCCGGGGTGAGGCCCGCCAGGGTCCTGGGCTGCGGATTGCAGCAGCCGCTCTGGGCGCGGGGGGTATCTGCGTCGGAGCAGCGCTCGCACTGATGATCCAGTGGATGGGAACCGCGGCATGTCTGGTACCGCTCCCAGTAAGTGAGGAAGGAGTGCGGACAGACATGCAGGAACTCGAAGAAGCTCACCAGGCGGTCCATGGCCGTCTCCGAGAGACTGTGCTCCATCGCGCAGGCCTCCTCTTCGCTGCCCTCGTGCTCCATCTTGAGGATCTCGTGAAAGAAGCGCGACAGCAGCTCATGACGCGAGAAGATCTTGCGCGCCTCGGTCTCCCCGGTCTCGGTGAGCTTGATGTACTCGCGCTGGACGTATTCGACCAGCCCGAGCTCGGAGAGGCGCCGCATGGCCGGCGAGACCGAACCCGCCTTCACGTTGCGCGCCCGCACGATGTCCTTGACCCGCACGAACCCATGGCTCTGTGCGAACTGGTAGATCGTCAGCAGGTAATCTTCCAGCGCCTGGGTCAGGCCATTGGTCTCAATGGATTTCTTCCGGTTTCCGCAGATCATCTAGACACCTCTTCCAGCAACACTCCCGTACTAACAAAATTTGACTCGAAGTTGAACCAAATTTTGCGCGTTTGGACTCAGGGTTTATACTTTGCAGCATGTTTGGACGACGCCTCTTTATTCTGTGGATGTTTTTTCAGTTTCCGTTCTCAGGCGGCTGCCGCTCCGACCACTTCAGGCCCGGCTGCGCCCAGCCCCAGGCGCCCAGGCCCGCGCCACAAGCCCTCGCCCTGAGCCTCTCGGTGCCCGCTGCGCCGCCCGCGGCGGCCTGGAACGAGCGCACGACCCCCCTGGTGCCGGTGCTCCACACCACCGACCCGCAGCCTCGTCCCAAGGTGCGCTGGTGGATGCGGCGCTTCGACCAACTGAGCAGGAAGGTGGCCTCGATGAGCTCTGTGGAGATTCTGTTCGTGGGAGATTCCATCACCGAGGAGTGGGCCGAGTCCGGCGAAGTCATCTGGCGCAGGCACTTCTCCCACCGTGCGATCAACCTCGGTGTGGGCGGGGACCGGACCCAGAACATCCTGTGGCGCCTGAAAAACACTCCCATGGAGTGCTCGGGCCTGAGCTGGGCGGTGGTGATGGCGGGAACCAACAACCTGGGTGATTCCGACTCCGATGCGGACATCTTCGAGGGCGTCGCGGCCATCGTGTACCATCTGCTGGACCAGTGTCCGTCGACACGGGTCATCCTCATGGGCATCCTTCCACGGGAGCCCGCCTCGTTCATGGGATCGATCCGCCGCATCAACGACATGCTGGCCAGACTGGACAACGGCACCTCGGTCCGGTACCTGGATCTCGGGCCGCAGTTTTTATCACCGGACGGAAGCATCCCCGGAGCCCTGATGCCCGACAGCCTGCACCTCTCGGCACGCGGCTACCAGATCTGGGCCGACGCCCTGCGGCCGTTTCTGGACGCGCCCTAGGAGCCTGTCCCCCCCGGGACATCATGAAAACCCAGATTCAGCCTGCGGCTAGTTGTTGCCGGCCAGCCAGGCATCGATGGACTTCTTCTGACGCTCGTATTGCTCGATGAAGTCGTAGTTGGCGGCCTTGAACGAGGAGAGGTAGTGCTTCTTGCGGTCGCGGCGGGCAGCCTCACGCCGGAACTGGCGGAGGCGCTCCACGAGCATGTTCGGGAACGGCAGGTTCATGGGCTTGCCCAGCACGTCCACCAGCCGGGCGTCCTTCTCGGTGAAGGCCTGGTGCTGCGGCTGCGGATCCGACACGGACGATCCCAGGTTGCCGCTGACCTCGAACAGGGTGACGCGGGCCGGGGTGGCCGGATCGTAGGTGTACACGAAGATCTCGTGCTTCTCGCGGGACTTCTCCTCCTTGCGCACGGAGGTCGCCACCATCGAGCCGGGCAGGTCCGGCAGCGACCGTGCCACGAGCACCACATGGTATTCGTCGGCCTTCTCCAGGGCGATGGACCCCAGGGGGACGACCTCGACCACCCAGCCATCATCGGACGACAGGGTCAGGCCTGCCGACAGCGCGGGCTCGGAATCGACGATCAGGATGCGGCACTGCGGCAGCTCGTTGTCATACAACTCCGAGACATCCGGCTCGCGCGCCTCGAGCAGCTCGAGGTACATCTGCAGCATGCGCCGGAAGAACTGCTCATGGGTGCTCTGGACCTGCAGCATGAGGCGGTCGTGCTCGGTGCGGCGGACCGTCTCCATGGCCGCAGCGTTGATGCGGGAGGCGATGTTCTCGAGGTCCTCGGGCTTGAAGATGAACACGTCGCGCGCGCCGCCGCGGTAGGCCGAGATCGCGGCCGCGGCCGAGCACTTCTCAAGGCTCAGGATGAAGCAGTGCGTCTGGGGACTCGCCTGGCGTGCCTTCTTCATCCACTTGACCCCCTTGTGGCGCTTGGGGGTGTCGAGATCGAAGATGGCGCACACGTAGAACTTCTCCGCGATCAGGTCGATGGCCCGCTCGGGATCGGTGGTGTGCGAAACCACGAAACCCTCGTCCACCAGCAGCGCCCGGACCGTGGTCAGGTGCCGCCCTTCGGGCATCAGCAGCAGGACTTCGTTACCTATGAACGGAACCGACATCGAACACCTCCTTTGAGAGGAAAACCAATGTAGCAGGTTTTTCCCAGCCAAAAAATCCCAAAAAATCCAACTGCGGGGTTTTCCTTCGCGGGTGGATCGGGTAGCCTCGTCCGCACCCATGGCCCGCGGGCCCGCAGGAGAGATGCAGATGGAACAACTGACCGCTATCGACTGGATTCCCCTGATTCGCAACGTGTTCGCCCCGGATTCGCCGACGGATCGGGGACTCGCGTTCCTGATCGACGTGCCCGACGACGTCGTGCCCGACAACCCCGACTGGAAGGACCGCCGGGACATGACCGTGGACTGGGCCGAATCCCTGCGGCTGGCCCACGCCGGGCACGGCTGGGATGTCGCGATCATCGCGGTGCCCAATGTTCATCGCAACAACGCCGATCTGCCCGCCACGGGCTATTTGTGGACCCTGCCGGTCCCCCCCGGGCACGTGCGGGAGCTCGCCAGGGCCACGCCGATCTCCTTCTCCGAGGCGTTCTCCCGCTGGTCGATGTGGGTGGCGCCCACGGAGTTCTCGGCGACCGCGCCGCTGAAGCTGGCCGCCCGGGCCCGGGGCGACTTCCGCGCCGCGACGATGCCGGGCTTCAATTCAGCCATGATTCCCGCGCTGCGCCTTCCCTACGACGAAATCAACCGCCGGGTGTTCGTGCTCAAGGATCTGCTCGATCCCGCCACCGGCGCCGACCTCGAGTTCCACGTCACCGGCGGCCCGGTCTGCCGGCTGCACCTGGATCTGCGCCACCGCACCGCCCACGCCTCCGGCGGCGTGCTGCGCGAGAACGGCCTCGCCGGCAACCTGCCCTCGGGCGAGGCCTACATGGTGCCGTACGAAGGCGAGCTCTCCGGGGATCCCAGCCGCACCGAGGGTGTTTTACCCGTGGAGCTCGACGGCGAGGTCGTGCTCTACGTCATCCGCGAAAACCGCGCCGTGGAGGTGCAGAGCGATGGCCCCGTGTCCGAGGCCGAGCGCGCCAGGCTCCTGGCCGAGCCGGCCTACGGCAACCTCGCCGAGCTGGGGCTGGGCGTGCTCGACGCCTTCGGCGTGGAGCCCACCGGGGAGGTGCTCCTCGACGAGAAGCTCGGGCTCCACATCGCGTTCGGCCGGTCGGATCACTTCGGCGGCCAGGTCGGGGCGGCGCAGTTCTCCTCCCCCGAGGCCGTCGTGCACATCGACCGCGTGTACGTCCCCCGCATGCAGCCGAAGATCCCGCGCGTCCACTGCACGCTGATCCTGCCGGATCGCAACGTGCCCCTGCTGCACGACTGCGACTACGTCATCGATTTCGCTTGATTTTTTCTCAGGCCATGGTCTCGGGTTCGGCGGTGTTGCTCACGGGGGAGGCCGGGGAGGCC
>PHAZ01000013.1:26885-31137 GCA_002841825.1 Deltaproteobacteria bacterium HGW-Deltaproteobacteria-22
CGAGCCGTGCTCGGGATGCAGCACGACCGAGGCGCGGAAGGGCGGAAACTGGAACTCGCTGTTGGCCAGGTGCTCGCAGATCCGGTCGTAGAAGATGCGGGCGCCCTCGAGATCGGTGTCCAGCAGCAGGAAGGCCATGGTGTCCTCGCCGATGCGCGCGGACACGTCGGTGCCGCGGATCCAGCGGGCCAGATTCTTGCCGAACACCGACATCATCGAGGTCTGTCGCGCGGTGTCCAGGTTCGGGCCGAACAGGAACTTGATGGCCATGATGACCAGCGGCTTGTCGATGCGGCGGCTGCGCAGGATCTCGCGCTTGAGCAGGTCGCGGAAGCCGCGGCGGTTGAACAGCCCCGTGAGGCGGTCCTTGGTGGACATGCGCTTGATCGTGGCGTTGGCGTCCTGCAGTTGGGCCGTCCGGAGCGCCAGCAGGCTCTCCATCTCGCGGTTGGGACGCGGATGGTTGATGCTCACGATGAACAGGGACAGCAGGCCGGCCAGGAACAGGGGGATCAGGGCGACCGACAGCAGGGTTCCCAATCCGTGGTACCCGGTGATCCAGCCCATGGCCAGCGTCACCACCCCCATGCCACCGATCAGCAGAAAATACCCAAGCCAGGATATGAGTTTCGAATTCATGCAGCCCTCGTGGTACATGCCGGCTCCGGGAGGATCAAACGGGTCGTCGTGACCCGCCAAGTCTTCATGACCCGACGGGGCAGGAAGACCAGGGATCCCGATCGGATCGATCGGCCACCAGCGGGGGTTATGTTAATCAAAACCGTACGATGAAGCCACCAAAAAGCATGAATCCCGAAAAACACGCGTCGGGACATGGGGTTTTTCCCGTCGATTTCTTGCGGTTCGGCACAACCCGGGACAAGATGTCCCCGGACCGCGGGAACGATTCCATGCGCAAAGTTTTACTCACCGCCCTATTTCCCTTCCTCTTCTCCTGCAGGACGCCCGACCCGGCGCCGGAGCCGGTGAGCGACCCCGTCAAGACGCCCGCTCCCGCGGTGGCCGCGGCCCCCCGCATTGATCCCTTGCGCATGATTCCCCTGCTGGACCAGTGTCCGCGCGACTCGACGCCCTGCAAGCCCATCAACGACATGGATCAGGCGCTGCGGGCGATGCCCCGGGATGAGCGGTTCGCCCTGCTCAAGCAGCTCCTGGATCATTCCTCGGCGCCGGTGCAATCCTACGCCCTGACCCGGCTGTATCCGCACCGGCACCGCACCGACCTGCTGCCGCGACTTGAGGAACTGATGTCGGCCTCCACCGACGCGGCCGTGCTGAAAATGGCCGCCACCCTTCTGCTGCTGCAGGACACGGGACAGGCGGCGACGGCCTTCTGCCGACACTTCGGAAACCTGCCCCGCGAGGTCAAGCAGAGCATGATCTGGGCCCTGCGCATGAACTATGCGCACCTGCCCCTGCCATTTCTGGAATCGCTCAAGGAGGATCCCGTGCCCCTGGTGCGGGCCGCCGCCCTCGAGATCGAGGCCGTGCACCTGACCGATCTGGAGGCGCTCTCGGAGTGCATCAGGCAGCTGCGCCCGGAGGCAGGATCCTGTGCGCTGGCCATCGCGCGGACCTCCAACGCCAGGGCCCGGGAAGTGCTGGAGGTGCTCGCCGCGCACTTCGAGGACCTCGCCCGGACCCAGAAGCGGCTGGTACGGATCCCGCCCGAGCTGGCCACGGCCGTGGAGCTGCTGCACGGACAGAAGCGCATGGACAAGGCCGCGGCGACGGAGCTGCTCGTGCGCCTGCTGGGCAACCGCCGGCTTGAGGATGAGATCCGGGCCCAGGCTGCCCTCTCACTGGGTGTCGTCGGCGGACGTGAGGCGCTCCCGGTCCTGTCCAGACACCGCAAGGATTCCCGCAAGAAGGTCGGCTATGCCGCACGTCGCGCCATGTATTTCCTCGAGCGGGAACCCGAATAGGGAACCACCTCGGCTGGCGTCAGGAATAATCCGATTTGAAAGCAGCAAAATGACATTTGAAGACCGCAAATTGTCATTTGAAGCCGGCAAAATGCGATTTGAAGACCGCAAATTGCGATTTGAAGCCGGCAATTTCGATTTCGATTTCGATTGGGATCGCAATCGCAAATTGATTGTGATGACCCCGACATTGGTTCCGGACTGAGATGTCACGCCAAACACAGTTTGCGACGGTCCTGGCGGGGCCGGACTCCTCTCTTGACTTTCCGTCCAATACGATGCAGGTTAGCTGTAGCTGAAAGGACAAGTCGGCAATACAGCCTTTGTCAGGTGACTCCATGACCCAGAACAACACCGTAAAATATATAGGGATTGACATCGGTTCGGTCAACGTCAAGGTGACCCAGTGGCACGACACCGAACCCAGGAGCGTCATCATCGCGCACGAGGGGCACATCCAGGGCGCCCTGCGCAACGCACTCGATGCGCTGGACCTTCCCGAGGACGGCCATGACGTGCGTGCCGTGGTGACCGGCGGCGCCGGACGCCTTCGCGTGGCCGTGCCCGACGTCATCGCCCCGAGCGCCATCGAGGCAGCCCTGTCCCACCTGAACCTCTCGGTTCGCGCCGTCGTCTCCGTCGGCGGAGAGGATCTGGTGGTCTTCACCCTCGGCGAGGACGGCCGCATCCAGAACACCTACGCCGGCAACAAGTGCGCCTCCGGCACGGGCGAGTTTTTCCGACAGCAGCTTGGCCGCATGGACATGACCCTCGACGATCTCGACTTCGCCTCCGACTCCGCCAAGCTGCTGAAGCTCTCCGCCCGTTGCTCGGTGTTCATGAAGTCCGACTGCACGCACCGCCTCAACAAGGGCGAGGCCACGCGCCAGGACATCGCCCTGTCGCTGTCACGCGTGATGTCCGACAAGGTCGGCGAGTTCCTCGTGAAGGCGAAGGTCCAGTCCGGCCGTGTGGTGCTCACCGGCGGTGTGACGAAAAACCGGCACTTCGTGGAGTTCCTGCGCGCGAGCTGGCCCCAGATCGAGCTCATCGTGCCGGAGATGGCCCAGACCTTCGAGAGTTTCGGCGCCGCCCTCCTGGCCTGCACCACCGGAGGTCCGCTGCCCCCGCGCGACGTCCTGCTCAAGCCGCGCTCGGCGATGGACTACGGCCTGTTCAAGGCGCTTCCCTCGGTCGAGGACATGGTCACGCTGCATCCCTCCAGGCGCACCAGGGTGTCCGCCGACGCCGAGTACATCCTGGGCATCGACGGCGGCTCCACGACCACCAAGATCGCCCTCGTGGACGCCAGGACCATGGAGGTCGCCGCGGCACACTACGGCCGCACGCACGGGGATCCGGTGGCCGCTCTGAAGAACTGCATCCGCGAGGTGCTCGTCCAGCTCGACGGCGTGAAGCCGAAGATCCGCTGGGCCGCCACCACCGGCAGCTCCCGCGAGCTTCTGGGCGTGTTCACCGAGACCGACGGCGTGTACAACGAGATCATCGCGCACACCGTGGGCACGACCTTCTTCGAGCCCGACGTCGACACCATCTTCGAGATCGGCGGACAGGACGCCAAGTACGTCCTGCTCAACAACGGCGTCCCCATCGACTACGCGATGAACGAGGCCTGTTCGGCCGGCACCGGCTCCTTCCTCGAGGAGAGCGCCGCCTCGGATCTGGACATCCACTGCGCCGAGCACATCGGCCCGGTCGCGCTGGCGGCCGAATCCCCGCTGAAGTTCGGCGAGCACTGCTCGGCGTTCATCAATTCCGACATCCGCAAGGCGATCACGGGTGGCGCCGCATCCTCGGACATCGTGGCGGGCCTGATCTTCTCGATCGTGTCGAACTACCTCAACCGTGTCGTGGGCAACCGGACCATCGGCGACCGCATCGCGCTGCAGGGCGGCGTGGCCAAGAACCCGGCCGTGCCTCTGGCGTTCGCCCAACTGGTGGGGAAACCCATCTCGGTGCCTCCGGATCCCGAACTGATGGGCTGCTTCGGCGTGGCCCGCCTCGCAAAGATGAAGTTCGACGAGGGCCTGCTGCCCGAGGGCGACTATGATCTGGAGACCATCCTGAACAAGGAGATCATCCAGCACGGCGAGTTCATCTGCCGGGCATGCGACAACCTCTGCCCGATCCGCAACCTCGAGGTGGGCGGCCACCGGTACCCCTTCGGCGGTCGCTGCTCCAAATACACCGGCGCGCGCCGCCGCAAGAACGCCGACCAGACCGTGGCCGTCGATCACGTGGCCGCGCGCACCACCATGATGTTCGAGGAATGGTCGACCTTCGAG
>PHAZ01000352.1 GCA_002841825.1 Deltaproteobacteria bacterium HGW-Deltaproteobacteria-22
CGACGGCCAGCTCCGGGTGGATGCGAGCCTGATCGACGCCTTCGCGGCCGACTTTCACCCGGTGCAACTTTGGATTCTTCGAAGGGAACGGGAGGACGCCACGATTGCGGGCCCCGCCGACGTGCGCCTGCGGGCCGTCTCACGGGTCGCCTGCTATCAGTGACAGGGCAATCGCAAGAACTTTTTCTGAAGGGCTGACCAAGCCCAAATCCCCTGTTCCGATTTCGATTTCGATTTCGATTTCGATTTCGAGATGGAGATGGAGATGGAGATGGGGAATTGGGAAAGGGAAATTGACTGCCAACTTGTCAATTGGTCGGTCTAGCGGCGTCCGTGGGAGCTCCGGGGGCGGCTTTTGGGCACGCGGGAGGGACTGTGCACGACGACGCGGGGCCGCTGCACCCGGGAGGGACTGTGCACGACGGCGCGGGGCCGCTGCACCCGGGCGGGGCTGTGCACGACGACGCGGGGCGGTTGCACCCGGGCGGGGCTGTGCACGACGACGCGGGGCGGTTGCACCCGCGCAGGGCTGTGCACGACGGCGCGCGGCTGTTGGTGACGGACCCTCCCACGGTACCGGGGCTCATGGAACCGCTGATGCCAAGCCCGGTAGCGGGGAGCCATGGTGCGATACCGAACCGTGGCCACGGAGTAGTCCGACCAGGTCTGCGGCACATAGACCGCCGCTCCGTTGAGATAGCAAAACGGAAGTCCCCTGGCGTCGAAGTACACGAGGTAACCGTCATAGAAGAACGGGGTCCAGCCGCCATAGGTGAACGTCGCGTTGATCTCGTCGAAGGTGGCGTTGATCTCGTCGAACGTCGCGTCGATCGCCTCGAAGGTGGCGTCGACCTCGTCGAAGGTGGCGTCCACGGCGTCATACACGGCAGCGACATCGTTGTAGACCACGACCTCTCCGGTGCACTGGGCCTGGACCGACACAGGAGCCGCAATCAAGAGTCCCGCAAAGAGGGAAGCACTCAGGAAGAAAAGGGATGCGCGTTTCATGATACACCTCCGTCAATAGAGCCACAGGGTTTCGGAAGTTCCGGCGCCGCGGTCATCACGGCGCGTTGGTTCCTGCCCGTGGAGACTGGTGCAACGCAGGCTTGATTCAGCGGAAACTGGATTTTATTTGTAAAGAATCATTCACAGGTGTGACCATCTGTTCACGAAAAGCCATCTTCTATGGGGCGGAATCAAGTGATAGCAGATCGCAGTGAGCCGCCGGATCTAATCTGTCCCGTCACCCGTTTGACAGTTCGTTCGCCGCCCGGTACAAGGGTGCCTGTGGAGGTGGACGATGGCGCCGAAACGTGAAGCCTGGTTATCCCTGCTGCCGGAGGATCCGCGGCCTCTGTTGCAGGCAAGCGCGGAGTTACTCCGGGAGATGATCACCGGCGAAGACGGCGGCGACGGTCGAGAAAGAACCAGATCCCACCGACGAGGCCCAAGACGGCGAACATGATGAACCAGGAGCGGAACTCGGTGGTCCAGGGGCCGTGGTAGAACCGGTAGTGATCCTCGGTGACCCGGGAGCCGCGCAGGTTCAGGATTTGACCCTCTTCGGGGCGCCCGGTGTACCACCAGGTGTCGAGATGACCGTGGAGGGTCTCGCCGTCGAAGAGCACTTCCAGTTCGTAGCGCCGGAGGGTGCCGTCCCGGTGGCCGGGGGCGCCGCGCCGGACCTCCAGGATACGGGCGCCGGGCATGGGATCGGCCCCAAGCCATCCAACGAGGTGGACGGTGAACAGGAACGAGGCTGCCAGGATCAGGACCACGGCGATGCGCTTCTTCAGGCTCCAGGACCGGAGATGGTCCCTGAGCCGGTTCATTCGTGACGGTCCTGCCTCCTGGGCCTGGTTTTCATCCGGCTTCCTGTATTGCGGTCTTCCCACGGGCGTGCCTTTCCGCGGTCAGCGCGGGGATACGAAGGTCTGGTGGAAGGCTGCCGTCAGGGCGGCACCGCTGCCGCCGCGGCAGTAGAACGTCAGGTGCGAGGGGTTGGCCTCGACGCAGAAGACCTCGGCGTCGCATCCGGCCGCCAGCGAAAGGGCCTGCGTGAGCATGAGGTTCTCGAAGCCGATGGAGCGGCCGATGACCGAGACCGAGAAGAGGCTCTCGACGTGCACGTCGGCAGGGACCGCGGCGCGCCAGTCCGGCGCCGTGACGGGGTTGAGCACGAGCACGCCGGTGCCGTCGGGGCGCGACAGCAGGTACTGGATCTCGACGTGGTTGTCGGAGAGGCGCTCCAGCAGCGACGCGGTCTCGGGAAGGCCGCCGGTGACCAGCCCCACCAGGTGGTCCGCGCCCGCCACCGCGAGCACGGTGCGGCCCAGCTCCAGGGCTGGCTTGCGCACCATGGTCTCCTTGCCGCCGGCCGTGGCCCGGGCGTAGACCGTGATCTGCCTGCGGCGCGCGAACTCGACGGCGTGAAAGTTGAGCACCTTCGCCCCGCGGTAGGCCATCTGCATCATGTCGTCATAGGACAGTTCGACGAGGTGGAACGGATCCACGATGCGCGGATCGGCGGTGTAGACGCCGTCGACGTCGGAGTAGATCTAGCACCACCGTGCATCCAGCGCCGCGGCCAGCGCCACGGCCGTGGTGTCGGAGCCGCCGCGTCCCAGCGTGGTGATTTCCTTCTTGTAGGACATGCCCTGAAAGCCCGCCACGATGACGATGTGGCCCTTGTCCAGCTCGTCGAGGATGCGCACGGGCTTGACGTCGATGATGCGGGCGTTGAAGTGGTTGTCGCTGGTGATGATGCCGCACTGGGAGCCCGTCAGCGAGATGGCCTCGTGGCCCAGATCGGCGATGGCCATGGACAGAAGGGCCATGGAGCTGCGCTCGCCCACGGTGAGCAGCATGTCCAGCTCGCGCTTGGACGGGTTGGGCGACACCTCGTGGGCCATCTTCATCAGGCCGTCGGTGGTCTTGCCCTGGGCCGACACGACCACGACGATGTTCTCGCCGGCAACGTGGCGGTCGGCGACCAGGCGCGCGACCTTGCGGATCTTGTCGGTGTCGGCCAGCGAGG
>PHAZ01000353.1 GCA_002841825.1 Deltaproteobacteria bacterium HGW-Deltaproteobacteria-22
ACCTCCAGTCCGGGGATCAGGGGGACGGCTGCGAATCGGACTGCGTGCCCTCCGGGGCCGACGACAACTGCAACGGCGTGGACGAGGACTGCAACGGCGTCGCCGATGACGGCTACGAGCCCGTCTCCTGCGGCCAGGGCGTCTGCGTCGCGCCCTCGACCTGCGTCGACGGCGTGGAGTCCTGCGTTCCGGGGGCCGGCGAGGCCGAGAACACCGCCGCCGGGAACTGCGCCGACGGCGTGGACAACGACTGCGACGGCTCCCTGGACCAGGACGATCCCGAATGCGCCGGCTGCACCTCCGCTGCGGACTGCGCCGATCCCGATCCGTGCACGCTTGACGCCTGCGACACGCAGACCGGGCTCTGCTCCCACGAGGTCATCGAGGACTGCGATCCCGACGCCTCCGTCCCCGACGCCGGTGAGGACACCGGTCCCGACGCCGACACCGGCGTCGATCCGCGGCCGCGGAGCCCCGACGGCTGCTCGTGCCAGTCGCCGGCGCAGCGCTCCTCCTCCCCGGCCCCGCTGGTTCTTCTTCCGCTGGGGTTTTTCCTCCTGCTGCGCCGCCGGATGCGGGCCTGAACCCCCCTCAGATCCCCAGCAGGTGCCAGAAGGCGCGGTTGTAGCGGGTGGTGGTGGTCAGCCAGACGGCCCAGCCCCCGCGGCCGTGGAGCACGAACAGCAGGAACAGGCCCCAGGTGGCGAAGTTGGACGCGGGCACGAAGAACCATGCGAAGGGGTGGCTGACGTCGTCGAGGTCGGGCTGGCCGGGGTGGAACTCCTGGATCATGTGCAGGATCGTCGAGGCGAAGAAGACGCCCAGCACCGCCAGCCCGGCCGGGTGCAGCGTGCGCCCCAGGATCAGCAGCAGCCCGAGGGCCGAAAGCAGCCACAGCGGGAAGAAGTAGGGCGCGATGCGGATCAGCCAGTTGCCGGGGCCCACGTACTGCACCACCCCCGTGCCGGCCCGGACCCGGAACTTCGTGACGCGGTGTCCGGTGAGCCACGCGAAGATCGCGTGGGTCAGTTCATGCTCGAAGGTCCAGATATACTGCAGCAGTTTGCTTCTGCGCCAGGCCTGCCGGTACAGGAACACGAACCCGCCCGCGGCCACCCACAGGGGCCAGGTGCGGCGGCTGGCCTGGCCCAGGCGCAACCAGGCCTCAAAGAACGTCGCGACGAAGCCGGGCAGAAACCACAGGAACACCAGGGCGACGGGCCACTTCAAAAGGTTAATGATGTTGTTGACAAACGCGCGCATCAGAGTCCTTGTACCGCGCGCGCAGGAATCAGGCAAAAGTTCGCACGGGCGTGATGGCCGTGGGTCCGTTGATTCCCGGTCGGGGCGGGCCGGACCGCCTCCCGGCGCGCCTGAAGGCGGAGTTCAACGTTGACTTCACGACACGTCCCGGGGATACTGGAGCGCAGGTGAAAGTCCGACCCGTCCTGCGGCGTCTGACCCGGTTTTTTCACCCGATCCCGGCCACCCGTGGATGGCTCTTTCACGCATCAGTTAAGGTGAGTTCATGAAATCACTTTGGACCGTTCTTGTCGTCGCGCTCACGTTGGGTACGGTCGCCCCCGTCTCGGCTCAAAAAATCGTATGTCCGGCGCCCTCCAAGGACCTGGAAGCCAACAAGAAGGAAGGACGCCGCTATTACAACATGGGCAACACCTTCTTCAACATGGGCCAGTACGCCAAGAGCGCGTCGTCCTTTGCCTGCGTCCTTCATCTGGTGCCGTACTCCGTGATGGCCCGGTACCAGCTCGCGGTCTCCTACCAGAAGCTCGGCGTGTTCAGCCTCGCCCGGGAACATTATCAGTGGGTCATCGCCGACACCTCCGCCGAGGCCCGTCCGCTGCACGGCGAGGCTTCGGCGCAGCTGGCCGCGCTCAGGGGCAAGCCCGACAAGCGGGTGGCTGGCTCGACCAGACCCGAAGATCCGTCCCTGGACGGGGGGACGCCGGCTGCCGACGGCTGGAACCTGAAGTCCCGCTGGTGGTTCTGGACGGGGGTCGGCGCGGTGTCGCTCTTTGCCTGCACCGCCTTGTTCACCGGGTGGCAGGCCCTGGAATACCGGGACCGCTGGGAGACCGACTGGAAGGACAACGATCGGGATTCCCTGAATCATTACAAGGACATGACCGACCTGGCCCTGGGCGGGGTCGTGCTCTCGGCTGCGGCGCTGGGCTACGCCCTCTGGTTGAACCGGCCCGGCCGTCCCGCCGGCGTGCAGCCCGCGACCGCGCCGTCGGGGGCCTCGAACCTGCTGGTCCTGCCCACCTGCGGGCCCGGCGGCTGCCTGCTCACCCTTTCCCTGGAATTCTAGGCGGAGGCCCTGCGATGAACCTCGTGAAGCGAACCACCCTCCTCGTCGTCGCCGCGCTGGCCTTGCTCGCGTCCCCGGCCTGCAACCTGCTCCTGGAGACCCGGGGGCGGCCGGACCGCTGCGGGGACTCCGTGGTGGATCACTGGGAGCAGTGCGACGGGGCGAACCTGAACGGGTTCACCTGCGCGCAGGTGGATCAGTCCGTCGGGGATCTGTCGTGCTACAGCAACTGCACCTTCAACGTCTCGATGTGCGGCGGCGGGGAGAACTGCGGCGACGGCGTCCAGAACGCCGGGGAGCAGTGCGACGGCGCGGATCTGGCCGGCGCCCGGTGCTGGGACATGGGATATCTGGACGGCGGCGAGCTGGGGTGCCACACCAACTGCACCTTCGACGTCTCCAACTGCGTCGGTCCGTTCAGTTTCTGCGGCAACGGCGAGCTCAACGACGGCGAAGCCTGCGACGACGGCGAGCTGGCGTTCGGCTGCACCGACGACTGCACCGTGGAGGCGGGCTGGGAGTGCGACAACACCTCGGCGCCGTCGGACTGCACCCCCATCTGCGGCGACGACCTGCTCGCGGCGGGGGAGACCTGTGACGGGACCCGCATCGCCGAGGGCCTCGACTGCGAGTCCCAGGGGCGCTACCCCGGCACACTGGGCTGCGACGCGGCCACCTGCGCGCTGGACTTCACCGGCT
>PHAZ01000014.1 GCA_002841825.1 Deltaproteobacteria bacterium HGW-Deltaproteobacteria-22
CCCGCCTCTGGATCGAGGGTGGCCCGTTTCCCGATGAGAGCTTCGGGCCCACCGAGGTCGTGCTGGAGGGGACGTTCCATCATGACGACGGCTTCGTCCATGTGTTCGAGAGCCTGCCCGCCGTCCGGACACGGGCCGATCGCGTCTACGTGGATCTCTCCGAGGCGGTGTTCACCCGGATCTGCGGTGGCGCCCGGCGCGAGGGCCAGCTCCTGGTGAACGTCTGGGTGCGCTCCACCTCGCTGTACTCGGGAAAGGCATACACCTCCTCTGCGCTGCCTGCGGACCTGACCACGGGTCTCTCCATCGGGCCGGTGCTGACATCGGTCCAGCTCGATCCCTTCGTGTACCTGGAAGGGGGACTGACCTTTTCGGGACAGAACCTGCTGCTCTCTGCCGACGAGGGCGAGAGCGTCGCCGTGATCGAGGGATGCCTCCTGCCCGAGGGGAGCACGGGCTCGTGTGAGACCGACGGTGTGCCGATCGGACCCGTGGAGCTGCCGTTGACGGACCTGGACCCGCGGACCCGCGACGGAGGCACGGTGGTGATGCCGTCCCATGTCTTCGGTGTGCATCCAGCCAGCTTCTCCGGCACGATCCGGCTGCGCAACCATCCAGTATCGGACAGCGCCGGCGACAGCCCTGCGCTGGATCTGAATGTGGAGCTGCTCGAAGTGGAGTTGACCCAGGTTTCGACGTCCTCAATGTCGCTGGGTGGCTTCGTGGACATTCATGGACACGCGTTCGTTCCGGCCGCCGAAGGCTGCTCCACGGACCTGACCCTGCAGGGGACATGGACTCCCGAAGGTGGTGTGGCACAGGTCATTGATATGAGCTGGATACCGGAGATCGAGAGCGGGGAGCTGGCCCGGCACGTGCTCGACGAGCAGTCCGACCTGGGTGAGCTCCTCGATCTGAGGACCGCGCGGGGACTTCTGGACGTGGATCTGAGCGCGCGTGTCTGCTGCGGGGCCGAGTGCGAGGAGAGCAACACCATACCCCTGCATCTCGAGGTCCTGCCTGTGCTGCAGAAGGTGTTCCTGGCCTATCAGGACAGTTACGCCTCGGCCCTGGCCCAATGGGGCCTGACGGGCCTGGACGCGGCGATCCGGGACCGCGCGCTGGAGGTGATCCGCGGTCTGTATGCGGGGATTCACCTGGAGCTGGATGAGGATGAGATCACGGACTACAAATTGTATTCCCGGGTGGAGATCCATGGATTCGATCCCAACGGGTTCGGGCTGCTCGGCTACGACAACTCCACCGGCAAGGATGTGGGCAACCAGCGCCTGCACGACGTGCTGGGTGGCCGCAACGCCGTGACCCAGGAGGACGGCTATCCCGGCTATGGCGGCGTGTTCCTGCACAGTTTTTTCGGCCTGTCCCAGAATCCGCCCACAGGTGTGACCACGATGGAGATCGCGGATCCGCTCTTCGACCGGATCTTCGACCCGTTCCGGCCGGACCGACGGGGCACCCCGGTCAATGCCCAGGAGGCCGCCTCCTTCACCCCGGTGTCCTACGGGCCCGGCTGTGCGACCGTCGGGTCCAACCGGCTCGAACGCGTGGCCTGTGCGGTCTACGCGCTGGGTACGCTGCTGGGTACCACCCTGGCCCATGAAATCGGACACAGCCTCGGTCTGGCCCAACCCTACGTGGAGGGGTCCTACCACAATCCCGGGGATGTTCCGCTGCGCCTGATGGATGCAGGAAACGCCAGACCGTTCTCCGAACGTGCGGGGATCTCCGCGGAGGGATTCGAGTCCTTCTGCACCGAAGACTTTCTCTACCTTCGGGCCGTGCTGCCGCATCCGACCACCGAGGGGACGCCTTCGGGACGACCCGGTTGTGGCCAGGAATAGCCGATGCCCCTTCTCCTGCTCCTGCTGGCCCTCCTCTCCGGGTGCGACTGGTTCGGCGGTTCCGGCGACGACCGCAGGACTCCTGAGAAGACAATCCGGTTCTCCGACAACTCCGCGTATCTGACGCTGGTCAAAGAACAGATGACGAAGGTGCACGGCTCGTGGGACCGGTACCTGACGGCCAGCGGCAACCTGGTGCGGGACCGGACGCGCCTGAGCGTCTACGCCTTCCTGCGGCAGGGTGTGTCCAATCAGGAGATGAAGAGTGTCCTGGTGCTGGGCAAGACGGATCTGGTTCCCGGCGAGGAACCCGTGGTCGCGATGAAGGAACTGAACGGGACGGTGCACGAACTGCACCTGGTGCGGCTGGGATCGGCGTTTGAACACCAGTTGCTGTTCACGACGACAGGTCGCTTCACCTCAGGTTTCCAGGTGATCACGAGCGTCTATTGGGATGTCTCCAGAAACCCCAAGGGGACGTGGTCCTTCCGGGAGGTGTGGAAGGTCGCTCATGTCTATGATCCTTCGGTCCCGGAGAGCTATGCCCCGCCGGATTTTCATTACTGGGATGTCGACGACGATGGCGTGCAGGAGATCATCGTGACCAATCCGTGGAAGGGTTCCCCGCCGCCGTGGAAGTACCGCTGGGCGGTCTTCCAGTGGCACAAGACCTCCCGGGCGCTGGTCCCCCTGAGGGGCCTGGCGCTGTTTCCCTTCCGGGAACAGGAACCGGACTGGCTGGTATGGTCGGTGCTGGAGATGCAGAGGATGCAGCAGACCGGCGAGCTGGTGCGGTACTTCGCGACCGCACCGGCCTGCGACTCCTCGCCCGCGATGCTGCAGGCCCTGGCCTATTTTTCCGGGCAGCCGGAGGGGGTGCCGGTCATCGTGGCCCGGGACGAGCGCACCTGCCTTCTCCAGGCAAACCTCGTTCACAAGGATCAGCGCATGCGCCTGCAGTTCGAATTGATCGCCGACATCTCGCCGTTGTTGACCCGCTGGCGCATCTGCCGCATCCAGTTGTTTCGTATCACGCGTTGAAGTGCATCTCGGCCGCCGATGGGCACAATGTGCAGACGATGCCCTGGATGATCTGATCCTGCAGCACAGGTGATATCCAAAGATATAGGGATGTGCCGGCCACGGCGCAGGAGGTGATCCTCCCGGTCTCGAGCGCGTCCTCGAGATTGCCGAGGATCTGCGGCGAGAAGAACGCCAGGGGCGTCACATGGAAGCGCTGGCCTATCAGGCCGTCTCCGAGCCACTTGCGGGCCGATTCGTTGACCCAGGTGACGACCATCTTCGTGTCCAGGAACAGCATGCCGAACGGGTGCTGGGAGAAGGCCGCCTGAAGGTTGAACGGCGGTGCTGGACCCGGCTCCGGCGTGCGGATCGTCGTCTCCTTGGCCTCGCCCTCTGCTGAGACGACTGAGTTGGCGAGATCCCCGAGGGTGAGCAGGCGATCCCGCGGCGAGAAGGACAGCAGGCTGAACAGGAAAGCGGCCAGCTTCGGCGAAATCGTGCGGCGCTCAAGCGGCAGGTTCAGTTCCCCAGACTGGTGGAACATCGGCAGTACCCCGAAGGTCAGTTCGTGCAGCAGCACGCCCAGGGCAAAGGCATCAGCGCCGGCGTTGGGCATGCCCCCGGAAAAGATCTCCGGTGGAAGGTATTCCCGCGTGACGTTCATCGCAAGCCAGTCGTCGAGGCGGCGCATGGGCACGAAATCCAGCACGATGATCCAGGGCTCCTGCGGACCGGGCGTCAGGAAGATGTTCTCGGGCTTGATGTCCCCGTGGAGCATGTTGCGCTCGTGGATGGTCTTCAGGCACGAGGCGATCTGGGCCCCGATGGAGCGGATGAAGAATTCCGAAAGCTCACGGTTTCCGGTGATGTGCCTGGAGAGGCTTTCTCCGGCCAGGAAATCCATGACCCAGAACGGTCCGAGCTCGGAATCCTCGCCGAAGTCAAGGGTGCGTACCAGGTGCGGATGGGAAAACTGCAGTCCGAAGCGGGCGCCGGCCAGGAAGTGCTGAACCTGATCGGGCGGGGTCGGTTGTCCGTCGCGGCGCAGCAGGATCTTGACCGCGACGGTGCGGTCCTCCACGGTGTCCATCGCCTCGAACACGGCGGAGATGCCACCGGTGCCGGCGAGCCTGACCAGCTGGTACCGGTTCTGCAGGATGCGGGGTATTTCGAAAATGGGATTCATGGAACCACCGTTCGAAGAGTCAACTGCTCCAGCCTATCTTGTTTTCTCAAACAACAATAGTGTGTTCTTCGGGTGCCTCTTCCGGGTGCGGACAGGGGCAGGAGAAGACAGAAGGTGACGTAGCCGGGCCACTGCCGTTCAAGTTGGCTGCGGACACGCTCCGGAGGCGCACCGCTGCCCAGCCAGGCCACGTTTGGATTGCACAGGATGTCGGCGTTCTTGGAGCGAACGTGAGCCCAGGAGGCCTGTTTCAGGTGTCCGGGCTTGGTGAATGATCCGGTCCTGACCTTCTTGCGGGCGATCACGGGGTCGGTCAGTCCGAACGTGTCAACGACATGCAGGATCCGGCTCTCGAACGCGATGGCGCCAGCACCGCCGACGACCATGAGCGTGCGGTTCCTCACGGCCTCGGGAAGCACGCGGCGCAGCGCGCGCCCGACCTTCTCCCGGTCCTGCGCGAAATGCACCATGCCGGCGATGCTCTCCATCATGAACTGCGGCCGCTCCGAGGCGAGGGAACTTCTCGAGAAGCGCCAGGAGGCCTGTCCGATCGACAACAGGAATAGCACCGCCATGATGGCCGTGAGCGGGTGGGACCAGCGTGGATGCGAAAGTCGGTGTGCGAGCCAGTCGGACCAGCCCACGATCCCGGGCAGCAGGGTCATGATGAAGAGGGGCCAGATCGGAGCGAAGAACCGGAACATGGCCATGAAGTCGCCGCCGGAGCGGACGATGTGTGCGCCAAGCAGAAGGAACAGCCCCGCCGTCAGCAGGAAGGCCCTTCGTCCGCGTGAAAGCCCGCGCTGGCCTTGGGGGAGCCAGACACCGGCCAGAAGCGGCAGGAACCAATAAAGCCGGAAGGTCGTGAAGAAGGCATGAGCGTAGGCCACACCGTGCTTGAAGAGGAACGCTGGATCGATGCCGCTGATTTTGGTGTGGTAGGTCATGGGCAGCCACTGGCCGTAGACGGTCCGCCGCCAAATCAGATGTGCACCCACGAGGGCCGCGAAAAGGAGGAAGCCGGTGGCAGGGCGCCACAGTGAACGGAAGCGGAAGCCGGCGTCCTTCCATGTGAGGAAACCGAGAAAGGAGAGTGCAGCGGCGCCGAGGAGGGCGCCCTCGGGCCGGGTCAGGGCGCAGGCGGCCCAAAGAAGGGCAGGTTTTACACCGGCGGCGGAGCGCTCCCCGGCCATCAGAGTGGACACCACGGCGGCCGTCAGCAGCGCGCCAAAGAGCATGGTCTCCAGCCCGGCCGACACCCAGAAGGCGAACGGGCCGAAGGCGGCCAGCGCCATCAGGCCGGCGGCCAGGATCGTGCGCCGGTGTCCGGGGGCGCAGTCTTTGGTGGCGGGCCACAGCCAGGTGACGAACCGGTGCAGGGACACCAGGATCCAGAGTGCGGAGAGCACGCTGCCGAGGTGTGCCGCGTGCCGCATGGAGAACGAGGCCAGTTCGGAGATCGCAAGGAACACGACCCAAAGGAAGTTCGAGTAGCCTTCGACGGCCTCGCCCGGGTTGTAGAAGGGCTCGCCGTGCCGTGCCAGGTTCAGCGCGTACCGGAAGGAGATGTAGGCGTCGTCGCAGATGAACCAGGTCAGGAAGGTGGTGTGCGCCAGGAGCAGGGCGGCACCTGCGCCGACCAGAAGCCAGCGGAGGGCGAGGTCGATCCGCGCGGAAGGATCCCTGTTCGCGCTGGATTGTGGAAAACGCAGGAATGGCACGCTTGGTGCCTTACTTGTTAAAGGAGCAGACACGGTTGCGGCCGGCGTGCTTGGCTTGGTACAGTGCGCGATCAGCGGCATCCACGAGTTCCTCGGCGGAGTTGATCGCGGGGTTGGGAAGGCTGGCGATGCCGATGCTGACCGTCACGGTCATTTGCTGGTTGTCGTAGACGAAGGGACGGTTGGCGATGTTCATGCGCAGGCGGTCACCCAGGATCACGGCGTTGTCATGGGGTATTCCCCGGGTGATCAGCGCGAACTCCTCGCCTCCGTACCTGGCGAACACGTCCTCGGACCGGATCGACCCGGTGACGCGGCGGGCCATCTCCACGAGCACCGCATCACCGCAAAGGTGTCCATAGGTGTCGTTGAAGCGCTTGAAATGGTCAAGATCGAACATGAACAGGGTGACAGGGAAATGGTGTCGCAGGGCGTAGGCGAATTCAGCCTCGAGCCGCTCCACGAAGTACCGCTTGTTGTACGTCTTGGTCAGGCCGTCGCGCAGGGCGGACTCGAACATCTGGCGCTGGAAATTCTCCTCGATGTTGTCGTGGTAGGTGAACTTTAGGATCGAGGTGGAACCGACCTGGATCTTGTCGCCGTCTTTGAGCAGCCTGCGCGAGACGCGCTCGCTGTTGATGTAGGTGCCGTTGGTGCTGTGCAGATCCTCGAGCATCACCTCGCCGCCGGGAAGGGCGATCAGGCGGCAGTGGGAACGGCTGATGCCATCATCGATCAGCATGATCTGGTTGAGGTGACCCCGGCCGATCACCATCTCTTCGAGGTCGATGCGAAACATCTGGCCGACATTGCTGCCGGCGATCACGATCAGGCAGGCGTAGTTCTTCTTCTGCGGACTCTGCAGGTTGCTGATGGATACAATCTTGGTGCTTTCGGAATTGTCATCTCCAGTCAAGACTTTCCTCCAGGATGGCCGGAATCGGGCTGGTCAGTTTTCCGGTGGCCAAATCGTATTCCTTTTCTATTGATTGTGCAAGACAAAGCATGGACCTGAATGAAGAAGTTCCCGACCCTGGAGGTCGTGAGAAGGCGAGATCACCATTTTCTGCGCTTTTTCTTGGATCGAGGCTGCAGGATGGCACGCAACGGAGGCACAAAACCCATGAGAATAGTCCATTTATGTAATAATTTCAATGACATAGATGACTAACGGGGTCCGACTCATGAAACACCCCGATTTCAAGGGGTACCCACGAATTATCTTGACAAGCGGGAGGTGCTTACTTATAAAGCTGAGTCGCACGCTTTCGTGTGGACGCGGTCCCTCGCTGGCGTAGCTCAACCGGCAGAGCAGCTGATTTGTAATCAGCAGGTTGCGGGTTCAAGTCCCATCGCCAGCTCTGACCGCAACCTCAGATGGTTTTGGTTTGAGGGCAGCGGTTGCCGCGGAATGGAAGTGATGTTCCGTTCCACCCAGTTTGGTGGGGTTCCCGAGCGGTCAAAGGGAGCAGACTGTAAATCTGCCGCCGAATGGCTTCGGTGGTTCGAATCCACCCCCCACCACAAACTTTCCGTGACTCCGCGGTCATGGAAGGTGGTCGATTGCGGGAATAGCTCAGTTGGCAGAGCATCAGCCTTCCAAGCTGAGGGTCGCGGGTTCGATTCCCGTTTCCCGCTCCGTCCTCGCCGACCATGCCCACATAGCTCAGTCGGCAGAGCACCTCCTTGGTAAGGAGGAGGCCATCGGTTCGAATCCGATTGTGGGCTCAGATGGTCCTTTTTAAGAACCCGGCCCTTGGGCCTTTTTTGGAGGAGTTTGATTATGGCAAAACAAAAATTCGTTCGTGACAAACCGCATGTGAACATCGGCACCATCGGACACATCGATCATGGCAAGACCACGCTGACTGCCGCCATCACAAAGTACCTGGCTACCAAGGGTGGCGCGAAGTTCATCCCCTTCGATGAAATCGACAAGGCGCCCGAGGAACGGGAACGCGGCATCACGATCAACACCGCCCATGTCGAATACCAGACCGAGAAGCGTCACTATGCGCACGTGGACTGCCCGGGTCACGCCGACTACATCAAGAACATGATCACCGGCGCGGCTCAGATGGACGGAGCCATTCTCGTCGTTTCCGCTCCGGACGGCCCGATGCCGCAGACCCGCGAGCACGTCCTCCTGGCCCGCCAGGTCAACGTGCCTTACGTCGTGGTCTTCCTGAACAAGGTTGACATCATGGCCGAGGAAGACGCCGAACTGATCGACCTCGTCGAGATGGAAGTGCGTGAACTGCTGTCCAAGTACAGTTTCCCCGGCGACGATCTGCCGATCGTCCGCGGTTCCGCCCTGAAGGCGCTGGAATGTGACGGAACGGGTCCGGCCACCCAGTGCATCCAGGAACTCATGGACGCTTGCGACAAGTATGTTCCCGAGCCCGAGCGCGCCGTGGATCGTGCGTTCCTGATGCCGATTGAAGACGTGTTCACGATCACCGGTCGTGGCACGGTCGTCACCGGCCGTATCGAGAGCGGCATCGTTCACACCAACGACGCCGTCGAGCTCGTCGGTATCCGCGACACGGTCAAGACGGTCGTCACGGGCGTCGAGATGTTCCGCAAGATCCTCGACGAAGGCATGGCGGGCGACAACGCCGGTCTGCTTCTCCGCGGCGTCAAGCGTGAAGAAGTTGAGCGTGGCCAGGTCGTGGCCAAGCCGGGCAGCATCACTCCGCACAAGAAATTCAAGGCGGAAGTGTACGTCCTGAAAAAGGAAGAAGGCGGCCGTCACACGCCGTTCAAGAACAACTATCGTCCCCAGTTCTATTTCCGCACCACCGACGTCACGGGCACCGTGCAGTTGATGGAAGGCGTCGAAATGTGCATGCCGGGCGACAACACCCAGATGATCGTGGAACTGCATGTGCCTATCGCGGCTGCGAAGGGCCTTCGTTTCGCCATCCGCGAAGGCGGCCGCACGGTTGGTTCGGGCGTCGTCACGGAAATCGTTGAATAAACAGGTGATATGATGGGCAACCGCACGATGATCAATCTGGAATGCACGGAGTGCAAAAACCGCAATTACACGACTACAAAGAACAAGCGGACCACGCCCGACAAACTGGAGTTCAAAAAGTATTGTCCCTTTGATCGGAAGCACACGACGCATCGCGAGAGCAAGTAGCTCTTGGATCCGGAATGTGATTGAGTTTACGGGCGGCGGGTGAGAGCTTCTCACCCGCCGTTTCGTTGTTAGTCGGCGCGTACACGGAAGACGGTTCTGTGTAGGGCAGTAGCTCTAATGGTAGAGCGGCGGTCTCCAAAACCGTAGGTTGGGGGTTCGAGTCCCTCCTGCCCTGCCACTTTTTTGTGTCCAGACCTGCGAGGTTCTAATATGGGCGACAGAAAATATATTCACCTTGTTTTTTTGGTTCTGGTACTGGTTACCTCCTGGATATCGATCAAGTCGATCGACCTGGTGTGGTCCATGTTTGCCAGGCCTGACAAGTTATGGCCGGAACTGATGGGTATCGGTATCGGCATCATCGTTGTTGGTTTCTACTGGCTCAAGCAGGAAACCTTCGACTGGGTCGGGGCCATTATTCATGAATTGAAGCGTGTGACCTGGCCGACCAAGACGGAAACCTCCAGCGCCACCATGGTCGTGGTCATTACAGTGATCATCGCGGCCATCCTGATGGGTATGTTCGACTGGTTCTGGGCACTCGTGACGGATTACATCCTGCTCACGTAGGAAGAGGCTTGTCATGGCGATGAAATGGTACGTAGTTCATACTTACGCCCAGGCTGAAGAGGCCGTGAAGGCGTCACTGGAAGAACGGTACAACGCCGTGAAAAAGGCCCATCTGTTCGGTGAGATCCTGATCCCCATCGAACGTGTCATCGACATGAAGAACGGGGAAAAGCGCACCACCACCCGGAAATTCTTCAATGGCTACATCTTCGTGCAGATGGAAATGTGCGAGGATTCATGGCATTTGGTCAAGGACACGCCGAAGGTCACCGGATTCCTGGGCGGATCCAATCCGACGCCTCTTCCGGATCGCGAGATCGATGCCGTACGCGCCCAGGTCCACGAAGGGACCACCAAGCCCAAGCCGAAGATCCAATTCTCCGATGGTGAACGCGTCCGGGTGACCGACGGGCCCTTCAACAACTTCCAGGGCATCATCGAGGAAGTGAAGCCGGAAAAGCAGAAACTCAAAGTCCTGGTAACGATTTTTGGTCGTGCCACGCCGGTGGAGCTCGACTTCACTCAGGTCGAGAAGAACTGACAGATCTGGAAAAACTGCCAGATCCGGAAGAACTGCCGGTTCCTGCATTATCAGCTTGAATTTTTGATCGTTTTGTTGTACAAACCCCACCGGCGCGTTGAGGGCGCTTGTGCGGATTTGAGATTTTCTCAATCATTTTAACAGGTTACGATTTGGTGAAATTGGTGATCCCATGAAGAAACTGACGGGTCAGATCAAATTGCAGTTACCGGCCGGAAAAGCGACACCTGCTCCCCCTGTGGGACCGGCCTTGGGTCAACATGGCGTGAACATTATGGAATTCTGTAAGCAGTTCAACGCCAAAACGCAGAAGGAAGAGGGGATGATCATCCCCGTGGTGATCTCCGTTTTCTCGGATCGCTCCTTCACATTTATCATGAAGACGCCCCCGGCCTCGATTCTCCTGCTCAAGGCCGTCGGAGTAAAGAGCGGCTCCGGTGAGCCCAACAAAAAGAAGATCGGCAAAGTCACCTGGAATCAGATCCGTGACATCGCCGCCCTGAAGCTGCCCGATCTGAACACCACGGATCTTGAGGCTGCCATGCGTACCGTCGCGGGCACCGCCAAGTCCATGGGAATCGACGTAGTCGACTGATCATTTTTCTCACATACCACCTGTGAGTTGAGGCGCCCTGGGCGCCAGGTGGGAGGCTGATTGTGGCCGAAAAGGAGGATTTATGGCGAATCAAGGAAAAAAGTATCTAAGCTCACTCAAAGTCTACGACCGCACCAAACGCTACACTGTGGATGAGGCCGCAAACCTCGTCGAAAAACTCAGCCTTACCAAGTTCGATGGTACGGTGGAACTGGCCGTCCGCCTGGGCGTCAATCCGCGTCACGCGGATCAGATGGTCCGTGGCGCGGTGGTTCTGCCGCACGGAACCGGCAAGACCGTCCGTGTCCTGGTGTTCACCAAGGGCGACAAGGTCCAGGAAGCCCTGGCCGCCGGCGCCGATTACGCGGGAGCCGAAGATCTCGTCGAGAAGATCCAGAAGGAAAACTGGCTGGACTTCGACAAGACCATCGCCACGCCCGACGTCATGCCCCTGGTCGGCCGCATCGGCCGTATCCTCGGAACGCGTGGACTGATGCCCAACCCCAAGGTCGGAACTGTCACCTATGACGTCGAGAGGACCGTCAAGGAACTCAAGGGCGGCCGCGTGGAATTCCGCGTGGAGAAGGCCGGCATCGTTCACCTCGGCATCGGCAAGGTGTCCTTCGGTCCCCAGAAGATCAAGGAAAACATGATCGCGGTGATCGAGATGCTTCTCAAACTGAAGCCTGCTTCCGCCAAGGGGACGTACATCAAGAGCGTGACCCTGGGAGCGACCATGGGTCCTGGCATCAAACTGGACGTGCATCAGATGCTCGCCCTGCTGACGGCCTAATAGGGGGTGTGATATGAATCGTGTCCAAAAAACTGAACACGTCCGTTACTATGAAAAGGTCCTCAAGGACGCGCAGTCCATGGTATTCGTCGAGTTCGCCGGTCTGAAGGTCGAAGAGATCAACAAGATTCGTCGTGAATTCCGCGCCGCCAAATGCGAGTACAAAGTCATCAAGAATACCCTGCTCGAGCATGCCTCCCAGGGTACCGCAGCGCAGGTGATCAAGCCCACGCTGGCGGGTCCGCTGGCGATCCTTTTTTCGCGTGAAGATCCCGCCGCTCCGGCCCGGATCGCATTGAAGATTGCCAAGGAATACGACAAGTTCAAGATTCATTCCGGCTACATCGACGGTCAGTTGCTTGACAAGGGCGGCGTGACGCAACTGTCGAGCATGCCCTCCAAGCAGGAGTTGCGCGCGATGTTGCTTGCGACGTTCATCGCGGCCCCGCAGAAGATGCTGCGGCTGCTTCAGGCGGCTCCGTCGCGCATGCTGATGGTTCTGGATGCCAGGAAGCGTTCCTTGGAATCCGGTAATAATAACGAAGGGTAACTTTTTCAATAGAGGTTTTTGTAACTCTAAATCTCGTTTCGAGTCCTGATGGGAGGAAAATTATGTCAGTATCCAAAGAACAAGTTGTAGAATTTCTGAGCAAAATGACCGTGATGGAAATGGCCACGCTGGTCAAGGAGCTGGAAGAACTGTGGGGCGTTGAAGCTGCTCCTGCCGTCGTGGCGGGTGCTGCTCCTGCCGCCGGCGCTGCTGCTCCTGCCGCCGCCGCTGTTGAGGAACAGACCGAGTTCGACGTGGTGATCGAGGACGTCGGCGCCAAGAAGATCGAAGTGATCAAGGCGATCCGCGAGATCACCAGCCTGGGCCTGAAGGAAGCCAAAGAGATGGCCGAGAACAATCAGGTTGTGAAGACGGGCGTATCCAAGGAAGAAGCCACCTCCATCCAGAAGAAGCTTGAAGAGGCTGGCGCCAAAGTGAAAGTGAAATAACCATTCTCCTGTACAATCTTACAGGAGTGGTAAAAATTGCTGGTCAGAGTTGGATAAGGTATCCGGCGGCAAGGATTGTCCTTCCGCCGGGTACCTTTTTTCTCTTCCAGGAGAAATGAATGTCCTCACTGATTCAAAAATACACGCGTATCCGTAGAAGTTTCGGCAAGATCGAAAGCCTCGTTAACCTTCCCAACCTGATTGCCTTCCAGAAAAAATCGTATGAAGATTTCCTGCAGATGGATGTCAGTCCGGAACAACGGAAAGACACGGGTCTTCAGGCCGTCTTCAAGAGCATCTTCCCGATCACGGACTATCAGGGCGTCTGCTCCCTTGAGTTCGTGAAATACCACATCGAGCCGCCAAAGTATGATGTGGATGAATGCCGCCAGCGGGGTCTCAACTTCGAGGCCACTGTCCGCGTCACGATCCGGTTGATCATCTGGGATCGTCCCGCAACCGACGAGGACGAGACGGCCGATCAGAACGTCCGTGAAATCCGGGATTTCAAGGAAGAAGAGGTCTTCTTCGGTACGATCCCGCTGATCACCGACTACGGCACCTTCCTGATCAACGGTGTCGAACGTGTGGTCGTGAGCCAGCTGCACCGCAGTCCGGGCGTCTTCTTCGACCACGACAAGGGCAAGGCGCACGCCTCCAAGAAGTTGCTGTATTCGGCGCGCGTGATCCCGGCTCGTGGCTCGTGGCTCGACTTCGAGTTCGACGCCAAGGACATCCTGTACGTGCGCATCGACCGTCGCAAGAAAATGCACGGTTCGGTACTGCTGAGGGCTCTGGGTATGTCTACCCAGGAGATCCTCAACACGTATTACTTCACCGAGTCCCTTTCTCCTCTGGAAGAAGGCGCGTGGCGGAAGGATGCCGATCTGTCCCTGTTTGAGGGCTTCAGTTTTCCGATGGACATCATCAATCCGGATGACCGGAACAAGGTGCTGGTTCCCCGCAAGAAAAAACTGAACAAGAAGATCATCCGTGAGGCCAAGAAGCAGGGCGGCGACGCCCAGCTCGTTTTTGACGCCTACCTGCTTGGCAAGGACGGATTCCTCAACAAGGTCATCGCCGAGGACGTGTTTGATCCGTCCACTGGCGAGGTGATCGCGTCCTGCAACCAGCCCGTGACCAAGGATATCATCAAGAAGGTCCGCGAAGCCCGCATCAAGGCCTTCAAGGTCTTCTACATCGACAACCGGCACGTCCACGAGTACATGCGCCAGACGGTCACCGCCGACAAGGTGGAGACGCCCGATGAGGCGTTGATCGAGATCTACAAGCGCATGCGTCCAGGGGAGCCCCCCACGCTCGACACGGCCCGCCGGTTCTTCGATGGGCTGTTCTTCGATCCCTCGCGGTACGATCTGTCCCGCGTCGGCCGCATGAAGATCAACCTCAAGTTCAAGTACCCGACGCCGGAGGCGCGCACGATCCTCACCATGCAGGACATCGTGGAGACCATCCGCTTCCTGCTCAAACTGCGCGAGAACGAGGGCATGATCGATGACATCGATCACCTCGGGAATCGCCGCATCCGCGCCGTCGGCGAGTTGCTCGAGATCCAGTACCGCTCCGGCCTGGAACGCCTCAAGCGAGCGGTCCGCGAACGCATGGCCACGTCGGGGGAGATGGAAACCTCCATGCCCCACGACCTGATCAACTCCAGGCCCGTGGCGAGCGCGGTGCGCGAGTATTTCGCGTCGAGCCAGTTGAGCCAGTTCATGGATCAGACCAACCCGCTCTCCGAGATCACCCACAAGCGGCGCCTGTCCGCCCTGGGTCCGGGCGGCCTGACCCGCGAGCGCGCCGGCTTCGACGTCCGCGACGTTCATCCGACGCACTATGGACGCATCTGCCCGATCGAGACGCCCGAAGGTCCGAACATCGGCCTGATCGCCTCGCTGGCCTCCCATGCCCGCATCAACGACTACGGGTTCATCGAGACCCCGTACCGGAAGGTGACCGACCGCCACGCGGCGAAGGGTCCCGAGAGCGTGAAGTACTACACCGCCCTCGAGGAAGAGGACGCCAGGATCGCCGAGGCAACCCTGCCTTGCGACGAAGATGGCCTGATCATTCCGAACATCGTCTCGGTACGGCACAAGGGCGAAGTGACCAACGCCATGTCCAACGAGATCGATCTCATGGACGTTGCTCCAGAGCAGCTGGTCTCCGTGGCCGCGTCCCTGATTCCATTCCTGGAGCACGACGACGCCAACCGCGCCTTGATGGGCGCGAACATGCAGCGTCAGGCGGTTCCCCTGCTGATTCCGCGGTCTCCCCTGATCGCCACTCAGATGGAGCCCAACATCGCCCGCGACTCCGGCGTGACGATGGTCGCGCGCCGCTCCGGCACGGTCGTCATGGTCGACGGCGCACGCATCGTGGTGAAGCCCGACTCCGACCCGTCCAACTTTGATCCGATGGCGGTCAAGCCCGACATCTACAATCTGGTCAAGTTCCGACGGACCAACCAGAGCACATGCTACAACCAGAAACCCATCGTCGAGGTGGGTGACCGCGTGAAGGTCGGCGACGTCATCGCCGACGGTCCCTCCACTGAAATGGGTGAGCTCGCGCTCGGCCAGAACGTGGTGGTCGCGTTCATGCCCTGGTCCGGATACAACTTCGAGGACTCCATCCTCATCAACGAGCGTCTGGTGCGCGAGGACGTGTTCACCTCGATCCATATCGAGGAATACGAGTGCGATGCCAAGGAAACCAAGCTCGGTGCCGAGGAGATCACCCGCGACATCCCGAACGTCAGCGAAGAGGCCCTCAAGGACCTCGACGAGAGCGGCATCGTGCGCATCGGCGCTGAAGTGAAGTCCGGCGACATCCTCGTCGGCAAGGTGACGCCCAAAGGTGAAACGCAGTTGACGCCCGAGGAGAAGCTCCTCAAGGCGATCTTCGGCGAGAAGGCCGGCGACGTGAAGGACTCCTCACTGAGAGTCCCGCCGGGCGTGCAGGGCATCGTGATTTCGGCGCAGATCTTTTCGCGCCGGAACCAGGAGAAGGACAAGCGCGCCCGTGAGATCGAGGAGACCCTGAAGGAGAGCCTGCTGACCGACCAGATGGACGAGATCCGCATCCTCTCGGACAGTTTCTATTCACGCATGAAGAAACTGTTGCTGGGCCAGATCACCTCGGCCCGCCTGATCGATGACAGCAACAAGGTGCTGCTGCCCAAGGGACAGACGCTCGAAGGACACATCATCGATAAGGTGCCCCGGCGCTACTGGTCCGAGATCCAGATCAAGGACTCCAACGGCATCCTCGAAAACAAGCTTGAGAGCCTCGCCAAGGCGCTCAACGACAGCATCCTCGAGATCGAGACCGCCTATCGCGAGAAGATCGCCCGCCTGACCAAGACCGACGATCTGGGCACGGGTGTGCTCAAGAAGGTCAAAGTCTACGTTGCGATCAAGCGCAAGCTCTCCGTGGGCGACAAGATGGCCGGACGTCACGGAAACAAGGGCGTCGTGTCCCGTATCCTGCCTTCCGAGGACATGCCCTACATGGCCGACGGAACGCCGGTGGACATCGTACTCAACCCGCTGGGCGTGCCTTCCCGCATGAACGTCGGACAGATCCTGGAGACCCACCTCGGCTTGGCCGCCAAGGAGCTCGGACGCCAGATCCATGATTACGTTCACCGCGTGGCGTGGCATCCCGAGGTCGTCCGCGCCCAGATGAAGAAGCTCTATCCCACGGCCCGGGCGCAGAAATACATCTCGCGGCTCTCCGAGTCGGATCTCGAGAAGTGGGCTGACAAGTGCAAGGAAGGTCTCCATATCTTCACGCCCGTGTTCGCGGGTGCCGACGAGGGCGAGATCAAGTCCTTCCTGAAGATGGCCGGCCAGGACAGTTCTGGCCAGTTGGTCCTGTTCGACGGCCGCACCGGTGAGGCGTTCCATCGACCTGTCACGGTCGGTGTGATGTACATGCTCAAGTTGCACCACCTGGTCGACGACAAGATCCACGCCCGCTCCACGGGGCCCTATGCGCTGGTCACCCAGCAGCCCCTGGGCGGCAAGGCCCAGTTCGGCGGACAGCGCCTCGGTGAGATGGAAGTCTGGGCCATCGAGGCCTATGGCGCCGCCTACTCGCTGCAGGAATTTCTGACGGTGAAGTCCGATGACGTCACCGGCAGGACGCGGATGTTCGAAGCCATCGTCAAGGGCACCAACACGCTGCAATCGGGTCTCCCCGAGTCTTTCAACGTCCTGTTGAAGGAGCTGCAGAGCCTGTGTCTCAATATGGAGACGATCGGCGACGACACCCGGACCGCAAGTCGGGAAAATCCCTGACCGTAGCGGATGGTGGCCGGACGCGGACGTCCGGTGTTCCTTTTGAGTATCTCTTTTCCTGTCGAGGTCATACCCGATGAAAGATCTTTTCAGTTTTTTCGATCCTACTCAGGAAACCCGTGACTTCAATGCCATCAAGATCAAGTTGGCGTCCCCCGAGGACATCCTGGAATGGTCCCATGGCGAGGTAAAGAAGCCCGAAACCATCAACTACCGCACCTTCAAGCCGGAGCGGGACGGGCTCTTCTGCGCGAAGATCTTCGGACCCGTGAAGGACTACGAGTGTAACTGCGGCAAGTACAAACGCATGAAGCATCGAGGCGTCGTCTGCGAGAAGTGCGGCGTCGAGGTCATCTCCTCGAAGGTGCGGCGCGAGCGGCTCGGCCACATCGAACTGGCGTCCCCTGTGGCGCACATCTGGTTCCTTCGCAGCTTGCCCTCGCGCATTGGCAACGTCCTGGACATCGGTCTCAAGCAGCTGGAGAGCATCCTGTACTGCGAGGCGTACATCGTCACCGATCCGCTGGGCAGCCACCTTGCCAAGGGTGATGTCCTCAAGGAACGCGAATACCAGGACCTGGAGGACCAGTACGGCGTCGGCTATGTGAAGGCAGAGACCGGCGGTGAAGCCATCTACGAGCTTCTGTCCCAGGTCGACATCTCCACGCTGGCCATGGAGCTGCGCGAAGAGATCCGGGACGAAAAGAACGATACCCGCCGGAAGAAACTGGCCAAGCGCCTGAAGACGGTCAACGCCTTCCGCGAGTCCAAGAACAAGCCCGAGTGGATGATGGTGAAGATCCTGCCGGTGCTGCCGCCGGATCTGCGCCCCCTGGTGCCTCTGGACGGAGGCCGTTTTGCGACTTCGGATCTGAACGATCTGTACCGCCGCGTGATCAACCGCAACAACCGCCTGAAGAAGCTCATCGAACTGACGGCCCCCTCGATCATCATCCGCAACGAGAAGCGAATGCTCCAGGAAGCCGTCGATGCGCTGTTCGATAACGGGCGGCGCAACAAGAGCGTCACGGGCACCAACAAGCGTCCGCTGAAGTCCCTTTCCGACATGCTCAAGGGCAAGCAGGGCCGCTTCCGCCAGAACCTGCTCGGCAAGCGCGTCGACTATTCCGGCCGCTCCGTCATCGTCGTCGGCCCCGAGCTGCGCCTTCACCAGTGCGGCCTTCCGAAGAAGATGGCGCTGGAACTGTTCAAGCCCTTCATCTATCACGAACTGCAAAAGCAGGGACACGCCAACACCATCAAGATGTCCAAGAAGATGGTGGAGACAGAGCAGGAAGTGATCTGGGACATCCTGGACAAGGTCATCAAGGAGCACCCGGTTCTTCTGAACCGCGCCCCCACGCTGCACCGCCTGGGTATCCAGGCTTTCGAGCCGGTCCTGATCGAGGGCAAGGCGATCCAGTTGCATCCCCTCGTCTGCACGGCCTTCAACGCCGACTTCGACGGTGACCAGATGGCGGTCCATGTTCCCCTGAGCGTCGAAGCCCAGATGGAAGCCCGCGTCCTGATGATGTCCACGAACAACATCCTCGGTCCCGCCCACGGCAAGCCGATCATCGTCCCGACCCAGGATATCGTCCTGGGCCTGTACTATGTGACCCGTGAGCGTCCGGTGGCCCGCGGCATGTACCGCAACGGGCTGCCCGGCGTGCCCTTCGTTGGATGCTACGCCAGCATCAACGAGGTCCGCATGGCCCATGACCAGAATGCTCTGGACCTGCACGCCCCGATCCATGTCCGCATGCACAACTGGGACGAGAACGGCAACCGCATAGAGGCCATCCAGCGCACGACCTGCGGTCGAGTGCTGGTGTACGAGCTGGTTCCCGACGGCATCCCGTTCGAGCTCGTCAACAAGGTGCTCGACAAGAAGAGCCTCGCCAGGCTGATCGACCGTTGTTACCGCCTCAAGGGTGACAAGGCCACCGTCCTGCTGGCCGATGCTTTGCGCACCTTCGGATACAAGTATTCCACCATCGCGGGCATCTCCGTCTCCGTCGACGACCTGCACATCCCGACCCGGAAGAAGGAGCTGCTCGCCCAGGCCGAGGTCGAGCTCGAGATGATCACCCAGCAGGAGAGCGAAGGCTACATCACCGCTGGTGAAAAACACAATAAAATCGTGGACTTGTGGTCCAATGTCGCCGACGAGGTCGCCTCCGAGATGATGCTTGAGATCGCCAAGGAGATGGTTTTTGATCCCATCACCGGACAGAACGTCGAGACCAATACGCTGAACCCGATCTTCATCATGGCCGAGTCCGGAGCCCGTGGCTCGCAGCAGCAGTTGCGCCAGCTCGCCGGCATGCGCGGTCTGATGGCCAAACCGTCGGGCGAGATCATCGAGACGCCGATCACCACCAACTTCCGCGAGGGGTTGTCGGTGCATCAATACTTCATCTCGACGCACGGCGCCCGCAAGGGTCTGGCGGATACGGCGCTCAAGACGGCCAACTCCGGATACCTGACCCGCCGTCTTGTCGATGTGGCGCAGGACGCCATTGTCGCCGAATATGACTGCGGCACCGGCAAGGGCATCGAGTTGACCAAGCTCACCGACGGCGGTCGTACCATCGAGGAACTCGCCGAGCGTCTGCTCGGACGTGTGGTTCTCGAGGATGTTTATGATCCGTACACCGATGAAATCATTGCGTTTTCCAACGAGGATATTGATGAGGAGAAGGCCGAACGCATCAAGCAGGCCGGCATCGACCGCGTCAAGATCCGCTCCACACTGACCTGCGAGTCCAAGCGCGGCGTATGCGTGCTCTGCTACGGACGCGATCTGGCGCGTGGACACATGGTTCAGGTTGGTGAAGCCGTGGGTACCATCGCGGCACAGTCCATCGGCGAGCCCGGAACGCAGTTGACGATGCGTACCTTCCACATCGGCGGCGCCGCCCAGCTCAAGGGTGAGCAGTCCTCCATCGAGGCCCAGACCAAGGGCATCGTGCGCCTGGAGCGTTGCCGCAAGGCCGACCGGGTTGACCCGGAAACGGGCATCGTCAACGAAGCGATCGTGCTCAACCGCACCGGCCAGTTGATCATCCTTGACGAGGCCGGCCGCGAGAAGGAAAGCTACAATCTGGTCTACGGTGCACGCCTTCTCGTGCGGGACGGTGACACCGTCCAGCAGGGAGACAAGCTTTCCCTGTGGGATCCGTACTCGGAGACCTTCCTGGCCGAGGTTGACGGCATCGTGTCTTATCAGGACCTGGAAGAGAACATCACGATCTCCGAAAAGATCGATGAAGACACTGGTCTATCTCAGAAAATGGTCATTGAGACCAAAGATTCAAACTTGCGGCCGCGCATCCTGCTGCACGACGAGAAGGGTCGCACGATCACCGTATCCCATACCGGCCAACCCGCCGAGATCCGCCTGCCCGCCAAGAGCTATGTGCTCGTCGAGAACGGCAAGCGCGTCAGGCAGGGCGAGATCATCGCCAAGCTCCCGATCGAGACGGCCAAGAAGACCAAGGACATCACCGGCGGTCTGCCGCGCGTCGTCGAACTGTTCGAAGCACGCAAGCCCAAGGAGCACGCCATCATCTCCGAAATCGATGGTGTGGTGAGCCTTGGTCCCGATCTGAAGAACAAGCAGCGCGTGGTGATCACCCCGCCCAAGGGCGAGCCCCGCGAGTATTCGATTCCGAAGATGAAGCACGTCAAAGTGCGCGAAGGCGAATTCGTCCACTCCGGAGATGCCCTCATGGAAGGCCCCCCGAATCCGCACGACATCCTGAAGGTCTCCGGCATCGAGAAGTTGGCCCAGTACCTGACCGAGGAAGTCCAGCAGGTCTACCGTGTGCAGGGCGTTTCGATCAACGACAAGCACATCGAGATGATCGTCCGGCAGATGCTGCGCAAGGTCCGGGTGCTCGAGCCCAACGACACCAACTTCCTGATCGACGAGGCCGTCGACAAGACCATCTTCGAGGTTGAAAACCGTCGCGTGAGCGCCGAAGGCAAGGTCCCCGCCACGGCTGAGCCCCTGTTGCTTGGTATCACCAAGGCGTCGCTCTCCACGGAGAGCTTCCTGTCGGCCTCCTCCTTCCAGGAGACGACCCGTGTGCTGACCGAGGCCTCCATCTGGGGCCGGGTTGATCACCTGAAGGGGCTCAAGGAGAACGTCATCATCGGCCGTCTCCTGCCGGCTGGAACCGGATTCAGGGCTTATCATAAACTGACGGCTGTGACCGAGGAATCCACTGAAATCGAGACCGTGGATGAGCGCGATGATTTTGCCGAAGGTTGATCGTGGGTCGGTTATTCCGACGGATCTGTGGGGTTGGAGATCTGATCCCGTCGAAAAAAAAGATCCGGCGATTTGGCAAAAACCCAGCAGAACAAGGAATTTTTTTTGGCATTAACAACTTGACACAGGGCATGTGTTCCCTATAATACACCGCGTTTTTGTGGAAGGCCGTGTGGTTTTCCCTAAGTTTGAAAGAGAAAGTGTGCGATGCCGACTATCAATCAGTTAGTTCGTAAAAGAAGAGAGAGCAAAGTTGAAAAGAGCGGTGCCCCGGCGCTGAAGGCCTGCCCCCAGAAGCGGGGAGTGTGCGTCCGTGTGTACACGACGACCCCCAAGAAGCCGAACTCGGCGCTGCGTAAAGTCGCCCGCGTCCGTTTGACCAACGGTATGGAAGTGACTTCGTACATTCCGGGTGAGAGCCACAACCTGCAGGAACACTCCGTGGTCCTGATCCGTGGCGGCCGCGTGAAGGATCTTCCGGGCGTCCGCTATCACATCATCCGTGGAACCCTCGACACGGCCGGCGTCAACGGTCGCAGACAGGGTCGCAGCAAATACGGCGCGAAGCGTCCCAAGAAATAACGAGGTATTTCGATGTCCCGTAAAGGTCGTGCCCAAATCCGCAAAGTCATTCCCGATCCGAAATACACGGACGCCCAGATGGACATGCGCCAGTTGATCAGCAAGTTCATCAACCAGCTCATGTATGACGGCAAGAAGAGCAGTTCCGAGCAGATCGTGTACAGCGCCTTCGAGATCATCGCCGAGCGCCGCAAGGAAGACCCCCTGAAGGTCTTCGAGAAGGCCATGGCCAATGTTCGTCCGAAGGTGGAAGTGAAATCCCGCCGCGTGGGCGGTTCGACCTACCAGGTCCCCGTGGAAGTCACGCAGCGCCGCGCCAACGCGCTGGCGATGCGGTGGCTGATCGGCTATTCCCGCAAGCGCTCTGAGCATACCATGCGCGAGCGTCTGGCCGGCGAACTGATGGAAGCGTCCGAGAACAAGGGCACCTCCGTGAAGAAGCGTGAAGATACGCACAAGATGGCTGACGCCAACAAGGCGTTTGCCCATTATCGCTGGTAGATTTTTAGGTTTTCCGTTCCTGGACATACATGGTCCGGGGGGTTCGGAACCACAAACCGTAAGGCGCGAAAGCGAACCGACGGACGTGTATGGACGGAGTTTTGCGTTTACGCAAGGTGATCAATGAGCGAACAGGTAACCGGTAAAAAATCTTCCGCGCGAAACAAGGCTGCCAGTGCCCTGCGCGACGTTGCAATCGAAAAGGTGCGCAACATCGGCATCATGGCACACATCGACGCGGGCAAGACCACGGTCACCGAGCGCGTCCTGTTTTACACGGGCATGACCCATCGCCTTGGCGAAGTCCATGAAGGTACAGCCATCATGGACTGGATGGAACAGGAGCAGGAGCGAGGCATCACCATCACGTCTGCGGCCACCACCTGCTACTGGCAGGAACATCGCATCAACATCATCGACACACCGGGACACGTGGACTTCACGATGGAAGTCGAACGTTCCCTGCGCGTGCTTGATGGCGGTGTGGTCGTCTTCTGCGCCGTTGCCGGCGTCCAGCCCCAGTCCGAGACGGTCTGGCGGCAGGCAGACAAGTACGGCGTACCCCGCATCGCCTTCATCAACAAGATGGATCGCACCGGAGCCAACTTCGACTATGCGGTGACCACGATGCGGAACCGCCTCGGGGCCAATCCCGTTGTGCTGCACGTGCCCATCGGGTCGGAATCCGACTTCATCGGCGTGATCGACGTGATCACTCGTCGTGCGTACATCTGGGACAATGACACGCTGGGCGCAGCCTACAACGTGGTCGAGGTTCCCTCCGAGCTCAAGGAGCTCGTCGAGCGTCGTCGTCTGGAGATCGTGGACACGCTCTCCGATGTGGACGAGGAATTCCTCACCCTGGCGCTCGAACTCGAGGAAGTGCCCGAGGCACCCCTCCGCGACGCCCTGCGCCGGGCCACGTGGAGCCAGAAGATCACTCCGGTGCTCTGCGGCAGTGCCTTCAAGAACAAAGGCGTACAGCTGCTTCTGGATGCCGTCGTGGAGCTTCTCCCCAGTCCTGCCGATCGCGGGCTGGTTTCGGGCACCTCGCCCGACGGCGAGCCGATGATGCGCGAGCCCACCGACGAGGAGCCCCTGTCGGCCCTGGCTTTCAAGATCATGACCGACCCGTACGTTGGACAACTCACGTTCGTCCGCGTGTATTCGGGCATCCTTCGCACCGGCGAGACCGTGTTCAACTCGACCCGGAACAAGAGCGAGCGAATCGGGCGTCTGCTGCGCATCCACGCCAACAAGCGCGACGAGGTCCCGGCGATCGTGGCCGGTAACATCGGTGCCGTCGTGGGTCTTCGTCTGGCCGCCACGGGCGACACGCTTTGCGACGGCAAGAACCCGATCCTGCTCGAATCCGTAGACATCCCCGAGACGGTGATCTCCGTCGCTGTGGAGCCCAAGACTCAGGCCGACACCGAGAAGATGGGGATCGCGCTGGGCAAGCTCGCGATGGAAGATCCCACCTTCCGCGTGCACACCGACACCGAGACCGGACAGACGATCCTCTCCGGCATGGGTGAACTGCACCTGGAGATCATCATCGACCGCATGACCCGGGAGTTCAACGTCCAGGCCGTGGTCGGTCGTCCGCAGGTGAGCTATCGCGAGACGATCTCCAAAGCATCCAACGGTGACGGCCGCTTTGTTCGGCAGACCGGTGGACGGGGTCAGTTCGGCCACGCGATCATTCGCCTCGAGCCCGGTGAAAAGGGTTCAGGATACGTGTTTGAGAACAAGACCGTCGGTGGTGTCATTCCGAAGGAATACATCTCGTCGGTTGACAAGGGCATCAAGGAAGCGCTCACACGTGGCATCCTTGCTGGTTATCCCGTCGTCGACGTCATCGTCACGCTCCTCGACGGGTCGTACCATGAAGTGGACTCCTCGGATATGGCGTTCCAGATCGCCGGATCGATGGCATTTCAGGATGCCGCAGCCAAGGGAGATCCGATCTTACTTGAGCCGATCATGGACGTAGAGGTGGTCACACCCGAGGATTACATGGGTGATGTGCTCGGAGATATCCATACGCGGCGAGGGAAAATCGGTGGTATGGAGAATCGTCCAGGGGTGCAAGTAATTCGATCACAAATCCCCTTGGCAACGATGTTCGGTTATGCTACACAGCTACGGTCGCTTTCTCAGGGTCGCGCGACGTACACGATGCAGTTTGCGCATTATGCGCCGGCGCCCGCGAAGACCACCGAGGAAGTGTTGAAGAAAGTTTGATCCGTCGGTTGACGACGGTGACTTGCAAGGAGTAGTTATGCAGATCGCGAGAATTCGAATCAAATTGAAGGCGTACGATCACAAGTTGCTGGATCAGTCGGCCACCGAGATCGTCAACACTGCCAAGAACACGGGCGCCCGCGTCGCCGGTCCCGTCCCCCTGCCGACGAAAATCAACCGTTACTGCGTGTTGCGTTCCCCTCACGTCGACAAGAAGTCCCGTGAAGAATTCGAAATCCGCACCTACAAGCGGTTGATCGACATTCTGGATCCCACCCAGCAGACCGTGGATGCCCTGATGAAGCTGGATGTGGCCCCGGGGGTCAACGTCGAGATTCGCACCTGATTTTTGATTGGCTCAAGGAGATTTCATCATGCCTACGGTACCGGTTTTCAATCAGAATGGTCAGGAAGTGAGTTCCCTGTCGCTTCCGGACAGCATTTTTTCCCATGAAGTGAATCAGCACGTGATGTGGACTGTGGTTCGCGCCCAGTTGGCTGCCCGCCGTGCGGGTACGCATGCCACGAAGACCCGTCGCTACGTTTCCGGTGGCGGCAGGAAACCCTTCAAGCAGAAGGGCACTGGCGGCGCACGTCAGGGCTCCATCCGCGCTCCGAACCATGTCGGCGGCGGCAAGGCCCATACGCCCCACCCGCGTGACTACACGCATTCCGTGAACAAGAAGGTCCGCCGCCTCGCGCTGATTTCCGCGCTGAGCCTGCGAGTGGGCGAGAAGAAACTCGTCCTTCTGGACAACATGAGCCTTCCCGGAATCAAGACCAAGTCCGTCGCCCGGATCGCCACCCAGTTCGGCGCGAAGAAGGCCCTCCTCGTGGACACCCGCGAGAACCGCAACCTGATTCTGTCCACCCGCAACCTGGCCTCTCACAAGTGGCTGGCTCCGGAAGGATTGAACGTCTACGATTTGCTCAATCACGACACGCTGATCATGCTGGCCTCCACGGCCAGCGCGCTCGCGGATCGTCTTTCCCGGGTGGTGAGGTAGTACCATGCAGTTCTCTGAAGACATCATCATCAAGCCGCTGATGACCGAAAAGTGCATGAATCTCCAGGATTCGTTGCGGAAATATTCTTTCCGCGTGGCCGAGAGCGCCAACAAAATCCAGATTCGCAAGGCCATCGAGGAATTGTTCAAAGTGTCCGTTGAATCGGTCAATATTCAGCGTTACATGGGCAAAACCGTGACCCGCCGCGTTCGTCGCAGCCGCGTCATCGGCCGTAAACCCAACTGGAAGAAAGCCATTGTTACCCTGAAGGAAGGGTTTGACATCGACTTCTTCAAAGACGTTATGTAGGCGAGGGATATCATGGGAACCAAGCAATACAAACCAACCTCTCCCGGCCGTCGCGGGATGAACACGAATGACTTTTCCGGTCTGACGAAGAATGCCAAGCCGGAGCGCGGGCTGATCGTCAAGAAGGCGAACACCGCCGGTCGCAACTGCTATGGCCGCATCACGTCCCGCTTCCGCGGGGGTGGCCACAAGCAGAAGTATCGTCTGATCGACTTCCGCCGCAACAAGACCGGCATTCCGGCCGTGGTGGACAGCATCCAGTACGATCCCAACCGCACCGCGTTCGTCGCGCTGCTGAACTATGTCGACGGCGAGAAGCGCTACATCCTGTCCCCCGACGGCATGAAGCCCGGCGATCGCGTGATCTCCGTGAACTCCGGCTCCGCCGACATCATGCCCGGCAACGCCATGCCGCTGCGCTTCATCCCCGACGGCACCATGCTGCACAACGTCGAGATGAGCATCGGTCACGGCGGCCAACTGGCCCGCTCCGCCGGAAACGGCGCACAGTTGATGGCCAAGGAAGGCGACTGGGCCCAGATTCGCCTGCCTTCGGGCGAGGTTCGCAAGGTTCACATCAACTGCCGCGCGACCATCGGCGTGGTCAGCAACATCCAACACAACAATGTCACCATCGGCAAGGCCGGCCGCGTCCGCTGGACGGGTCGTCGCCCGCACAACCGCGGCGTCTCCATGAACCCCGTGGACCATCCCATGGGTGGTGGTGAGGGCTGTTCCTCCGGTGGTCGCCACCCCGTCTCACCGTGGGGCATGATCGCCAAGGGTTACCGTACGCGCAAGAACAAGCGCACGGATAAATTCATCGTGAAACGCAGGCATGCGAACTAGTCTGGAGAGTAAGAGTTATGGC
>PHAZ01000354.1 GCA_002841825.1 Deltaproteobacteria bacterium HGW-Deltaproteobacteria-22
CCGTCGGCTACTTCCACAACGTGATCAACTACTACGGCGCCATCGGTCCGGCCGGCTCCCTGCGGGAGAAGTTCTATCATTTCCGGCGCGTCAACGCCTTCTTCAACGCCTTCGATTCACTGCTGGCGCCGCTGCTCCACCCGCTGCGGAGCGGTGACTTCGACGGCGCCGAGCCGGGCCTTGCGGTCTCCAGCGCCGAGGTGGGCGCCCTCGAGGAAGGCACCCGGGTCCACTACTGGTTCCGGACCCCCGACGGCGTCTGGTTCGTCCAGTTGCTCAATGAGGGCACGACGCCCGTGGAGCTGGCACCGCTGTCGGTCACCGTCGATGGCGTGTCCTTCCCGCGGTTCTCCACCATGACGCTGCCGACGGAGACCTACCCCGGAGGCACCCCGTCCGGCGCCAGCGAGATGAACAGCGTGGACTCCCCGGAGGAGCGGCACTTTGCGCACATCGCGGTGGGGAACCTCCCGCTTCTGCCGGACCTGAAGCTCGGTTACACGACCGCCGGGATCCTCACCCGGCGTGAGTTCAACGGTGGCCGGCTGCTGGTGCTGCACTGTCCTGCCGGCGCCACCGGCGAGGTCTCGTTCTCGGGCTTCGCCGCCGCACCCGGGGTCGACTTCGCAGACCAGGGCGTGATCCGGGAGACGGCAGCCCCCGCCGACGAGCTCGTGTTCACCTGGACCGCCGGGGCGCCGCAGGTCGTCCGGCTTCGCACGGCCTCCGGGGAGACGCTGCGCCTGTGGCTGCTCTCCACCGCCGACGCGGGCAGGCTGTGGTTCTTCCGCGCGGCCTTCCAGGACCTGGCGCTCACGCCGCCGGCCGACCTCGAGCTTCTCAACGACGACGCCATGAACCTGCGGACCCGGGTGTCGCTCTCCCCTGGAACGGACCGGGTGTTCCTGTTCTCGGACACGCCCGTCCAGTTGAACTGGGGCTATGGAGACCCCGCGTTCAACGCCGACTCCGGGGTGACAGTTTTTGACACCCCGAACGTCGTCGCCGCGCCCGGGCTGCCCGATCTGTCCGCCACCGGCCGGGTGCGTCCCGAGTCCGTCCCCGGAGCCGGCGACGACTGGCTCGAGCTGGGGACCGCGGCCGCGCCCCTGGAGGACGCAGGCATCATCTCCGGCCCCGCCTGGGTGCGCGCCACCGTCTCGCTGCCGGACCCGGTGCCCGACAACGGCCAGCTCTACATCGATCACGCCTCCGACATCGTGGGGATATACGTCAACGGGCAGTACATCACCACGGTCTGCCCGGTGGGCACCGAGATCGACAACCAGGCATGGAACGGGTCCTACCGGTTCGCCGATCTGCGGCCATACCTGGTGCCCGGCGTCAACGAGGTGCTCTTCCGCGTCGAGATCTGGGGCCACGGCAGCTTCATGTGGCCGCGCGGCCGCATCATCGCCACCAGCGCGCAGATCCCGTCGCTGGGCTTCGACGCGTTCAAGGGGCTCTGGGGCGCCGCCCGCCTGGCCGGCCGGGATCTGGTGAACTGGCAGGCGCAGGCCCTCTCGACGGGTGAGCGCGAACGCTGGTTCGAGCCCGGCGCCGACGAGTCCGAATTCACGCAGCGGACCCTGCCGCTGACCCTCGGGCGCGGGCAGCAGCTCTGGTACCGCACCTCCTTCTCCACCGCGGACGTCAGGCCCCCCTCCCGCTGGCGCGCCCCGCTGGCGCTGCGCCTGATGGGCCGGAACCTGCGGGCCACGATCTGGCTCAACGGGAAGCTCATCGGTCGCTGGCTCTCCGACGAGGACTTCCTTCAGCGCGGGGCCTGGACGCGTGCGCTGCGGGCGATGTGGATGAACACCTCCCCCGACGAGTTCCCGCTGGCCGACTCCCTGCTCACCGACGACGGCACAGACAACGTCGTCGCGATCCTCCTCGAGGACGTCTCCGCGGACACCGACGCCTCCGGCGGCCTCCTGTTCTCGGCGGACCTGGTCCACTTCGCCGGGGAGAAGGGGCGCGACGACGACGACAGCACCATCCCGGCGGTCCCATGGTCCCTCGAGTACCCTGTGGTCTTCGCGCCGTTCTGACCAAGACTCACAGTTGAACAAGTTCGATGAATTACAACCCAAAGAAAATCGGTCTGGCGGAAACCGCTAGCCGTGGAAGGGGAAAGGCGAGAGACCCGCATCAACTCAAGGATTTCGCATGCTCCGAAGTCAGAGAACTCCAGATAATAGGACAGGTGGGGCGACCTGTCTTCATCACACCGGAGCCGATAACACCGCACCAGCGGGCTGCGCATGGTTACCCCGCGTTCGTGAAGAAGGAGTTTCGCCGGTATCTCGACTGCGGCATCCTCGCCAACGGCTTTGCGCGCCTGCGATGCCCGACCTGCGGCTTCGAGCGGCTCGTCGCCTTCTCGTGCAAGGGACGGCTGTGCCCCTCGTGCTGGGCTAAGCGCGCCGCGGACACCGCCGCACATCTGGTGGACCATGTGCTTCCCGAGGCAGGCAGTCTCCCGAGTGAACGTGCATGGAGCCGCAAGTCAAGGCACGCGCCGTAGGGTCGGCAACTCCGCCGTTCTACGGGTTGCGCCCCGGTCAAGAATGCGCTACGTTCCAATCCACCGGAGGAACCGCCATGAACGACACGCTCGCTGTCTGCATCGAGAACCGCCATCCCGAACATGAAGGGACGCGCTACCTGCGCTGCTGCGTCCTTTCCGGCCTGGCCCCGGGCCTGGCCATCGCCCCCGACGGGACCGTCGCGTGGAAGACCGACACGCCGGCGGCCTGCCGCCTGTTCGTCTCCATGGATCAGCGCCTGATCTGCCTTCACGAGGCCGGCGCGCCCGGCAGTGTGACCGTCCTGCGCGACGGCCGCAGCACGACGGCCCCCGAGGGCAAGCCCGTGGTCCTGCTGGATCAGGACGAGCTGGCGGTCGGCGACGCGCGGCTGCGGCTCCACGTGCACGGTTGGACCCAGCAGGCGCTCGCGCCGTCGTTCGTGCCCGTGGAGGCCCCCGGCGCGGGCCGTCGGTCGCGGGTGGCGGCAGC
>PHAZ01000015.1 GCA_002841825.1 Deltaproteobacteria bacterium HGW-Deltaproteobacteria-22
GTGCGCACGGAGACGGCGACCGGCACGCAAATCGACACCATCTCAAGTTCGGTCGTGATCAACAACGATGGAAACAGCGTGGGCGGAACCGCACTGAGCGCCGGCGAGGTGCTGGCGACAGCCAGCGAGACGCTGACCGTGGCGGGCAAGAGCAAGATCGATTCGGCAGGCGACGCAACGGGGCGCGACATTGCGCTGACCGGCGACGGCGCTTTCCTGCGCGTTGCCGAAGGCAGCCAGGTCAAGGTCAGCCGGAGCGGCGTCAATCGGCTGCAAGGCGATCTGACTGTCGAAAGCACCGCCGCCGTGGCTGGCGAGTCGCTGGTCTTCGATGCGACGCGCGGCAATGAGCTGGCCGGTATGGTTTCCCCGGGCCGCCGCCTGGCCGACGGTTCGCGCGACGGGGGCGGGGCGGTGAGTATCGGTGCCGGCCGGATCAACGTGGTGGCCGACAATTCGGCGCCAACTGACGGCGTCACGCTGAAGAAGAGCGATCTGGAGCGGTTCGCCGATGTCGATCAAATGCGTTTGATCAGCTATTCGACGCTCGACCTCTACGGCGACGCGACGCTGGGATCGGCCACGCTCAATGAACTGGTGATATCGGCCGCCGGCATTGCCGGGCACGGCGCTGATGGCAGCCAGGCCACTATTTCCGCCAAACAGGTGGCGTTCGAGAATGCCAATCCCGAGGGCGCCCAATTCGTCGCCGGAGCAACACTCGGCAGCGGCAGCCTCAAGGTGGATGCCGGGCAGATCACTTTCGGCAACAACGCGACCGAAGCGATGCGCAAGGCGGGTAGCAGCGGCTTCAAGATGGCCGGCTTCGATGCCGTCGAACTCAAGGCGAGCGGTGACCTGGCGTTTGCCGGTCGCGGTGTGACGCGCGTTGAGAGCGGCCGGGTCGATGCCAACAGCCAGCCAGTCGAAACCAAGCTCGACATCATCGCGGGACGCGTGACCAGCACGAGCGGGGCAGATCATGTCCTGACGGCTACCGGTGATTTGTCTGTCCAGCGCCATGCGAACGCGACTGCTCCGACAACGACCGCTGGTCTTGGCAGCAAACTGGAACTGGCTGGCAAGAGCGTTGCGGTGTCCGGTCACATCGACCTGGCCGCCGGTGATCTGACCTTGGCCGGTGCGCAGGGTGTGACGCTGGACAACGGCGCGCTGGTCAGCGCCGCCGGTGCCGCCGTGAAGTTTGCCGATACCACGGCTTATGCCTCGGGCGGCCGCATCACGCTGAAATCGATGGAGGGCGATGTCCGGATCAACGAAGGCGCCATCGCTACCGTTTCCGCCGATGCCGGCGGCGGCAATGCCGGCACGATCCGCCTGTTGGCCGAAAAAGGCACGGTCGATGCCGCGGCGAAAACCCTGCGCGGCAATGCGGCCAACGGCAAGACTCAGGGCAGCCTGGTGGTCGATGCAGCGTCGGTTGCGCTTGATCGCCTGGCCAATGCGGTCGTTGATCAATCCGGCAACCGCCATCTCAGCGAAAGCTGGGATGTCCGTCGCCGGGTTGGCGATCTTGTCCTGACGGAGCAGATCAAGGCACATCAATTCCAGTTGTCGGCTGATGCCGGCAACATCGATATCTACGGATCCGTCGATGCATCCGGCAGCAAGGGCGGCAGTATCGGCCTATACGCCAATCGGGTGAGCGATGCCGATGGCTCGAATGCCGTCGGTGGCAAGGTTGAACTGCATGCCGGCAGCGCCCTCAAGGCCAATGCTACCGAAGTGGTCGGTGGTGGCGATGGCACGGCAGGCGAGGGCGGTTCGGTGACCGTCGGCGTCAGCGCTACGAAGGCCGAGGACGAATTGGCCACAGAGATCCATTTCTCGGGCGCCAAGGATGGCCAGGCAGCCGCCAGCATCGATGTGTCGACGGCGGCCGGCAGCAAGGCAAGCGGTGGCCGCGTGACGTTCCGCGCGCCGCGCCAGGATCAACTGGGCAAGTTGGTCAGTGGCAATGGGGCCGAGATTGTCGATAACGATGCCATGGCCGCGCTGGTGACGACCAAGAAGGGGGCGACCATTAGCGATTACCTCTTGGTCGGGATCACCAACACCGAATCGTTGGCAAACGGGACGGTGATTTCCTTCAATGCCTATGCCGCGTCGAAGGCCGAACCCACGGTGACCGTGGGCAGCAACAGCAAGGTACCGTTGGTCAACGCCGATGGCACAGTACTTTCGGCTAATGCAATCAAGGCCGGGCAGGGGGTCGTTGCCATCTTCGATAACGGCGTCTTCAAGATATCGACGCTGGGCGAGACGGATACAGGATCGGCCAACAGGTACAAAGTGACACCGGCCATCAGCCCGCTGACGGCGGCTGATTTCCAGAACCCCGGTTATACGGTGGCATTCCGTCCGAAGAGCGCCAATACAGCAGCGTCCACGCTGGAAATCACGTCGGCCGACAAGGTAAAGACGTCGGTCGATTTGAAGAGCGCTGACGGCAGCGTACTCAAGGCCGGCGATCTTCGGACGGACAGGTTGGTGACGGCGGTCTATACAGTCGTCGACGGCAAGGGCGAGTTCAGGCTTGTCGATGATGTGCCTCTGGCCTCCGCGCCCGTCGTCGGATCGAGTATGGCCAAGGTGAATCTGGATGGAAATGTCCAAGGGGCGGCCAGTGTTGCGCTCGAAGCGGTACGGGTGACGCGCAAGACCGGCGATTTCGTGCTCGGTACCGCCGAGCAGGCCGCGCTGCTCAAGACAGCGAGTGAGGTTTCGGCGCTCAAGGGCAGTGCTTTTGTCGACGCAGCCGATCCCGGCCAGCGCCTGGGTACGGTCTTCCGGGTGGGTGAGGAGATTCGGTCGACCGGCAAATTGCTGGTGGGCAATGACTGGAGCTTTACTGGCACTAGTGCGGCCGGAACGGTTGGCGCCCTGACGTTGCGCGCCGAGGGAGATCTGCTGGTGAGCGGTACGATCACCGACGGTTTCGTCCGGAACGGCTCGGCAAACGCCGGGGTGTCCGATATTTATCGCGACGCACGCGTCGGCAGCGGCGGCGATAGCTGGTCGTTCCGGCTCGTCGCCGGGGCGGATGCCGCTCAGGCCTCACCGCTGGGGACGAATGCTTCGGCCACGACAGGCAGTCTCGTTCTGGCTGACAACAAACTGATCCGCACCGGCACGGGCAGCATCGATATTGCCGCCGCGAAAGACATCCAGCTTGGCGACCGGGCGGCGATTTATACGGCTGGTGTGACCGATACGACAGAGCTCGATGGCTTTACACCGGCTTTCGTCAATAACAACTACACGGCGAAGGGTGTGTACTCGGCTTTCCTGACTGGCGGTGGTGACGTCTCGCTGCAGGCTGGCGGTTCGATTGAGGTTGAAAAACCTGAGCTGGCGTCGGTTTATCAGGGTAATCCCAACGAATGGTTGATGCGGGTGGGGGGCAACAAGGACCTGCAATGGTGGTCGCGGGTTGCCTCGTTCCAGTCGGGTATTGCCGCATTCGGCGGTGGTGATATCAGCCTGACGGCGGGCAGCGACATCAGCAATGCCATCGTGGCCATTCCAACCAGTGGTCGGGTGCCGACGGTGGATGGCGAGGCCCAGCCTGACCGGGCGTTGATCATGGGCGGCGGTGACCTGAGCGTGCACGCACAGGGTTCGATCATCGGCGGGATGCTCTATGCCGAGACCGGCAAGGTGAAGCTGACTGCCGATGCGATCAAGCCTTATGTCATCGTCACCACGAATGGCAATGGCGATCTGGTCGACAACAATTTTTACACGACGGTCGCCATCGGTAACAGCAGCGTCGATGTCGTTGGCCGGCAGGACGTCGAACTGGGCAATGTGTACAACCCCCTGTGGGCCAACACCAACTGGCTCTACAACGGCACCTATACGACGGGCGCCAAGGCAACGTCGGGATTGGTCACGGTGACCGGCAACTACAGTGTGCGCCTGGGTACCTTTGGTGAACGTTCGGCGCTCGATGTCGTTTCACTGGCCGGCAATGTTGGTCTGAACGCTCAGGATACGGTTTACGGGGTCATGGATAGCGAGACCCACCGACTGATGCCGGCGCAGGTGAAAGTTGCGGCGCTGAATGGCGATATCGGTGGGTCGGTGGTTCAAGTGCCAGGACAGTCGGGGCAGTTGGACCTGCTGGCGCAGGGCACCAATCCGAAGAGGGTGTTCGAGGTCCTCGAGCCGCTGTACCGACAGGATTCCCTCTGGGAGAGCCTGGTGAACCTGCACGAGAAATATCTGGAGTTCGTGAAGGACTCCGAGGAACGCATTACGCTCTTCAAGACGATCTGCGACCTGCAGGAAAACTACCTTCGTGATCCCGACATGGCCTTCAAGACCTGGGCCCGTGCTTTCTCGGAGGCCGAGGCCGATGTGGAGATCCAGGAGCGCCTGGAAGGCCTGGCCGCTCAGATGGCGCTGTGGCCCGACCTGACAGAGGTCTACCGCGCCTCCGCCAAAAAGCTTTCTACGCTGGCACGGTCCCAGACCGCCCAGGCCGATGATCTCAACGATCTGTCCGTGCACATCTGGCTCAAGGCCGCACGCGTCCATGAGGAGGAGATGCAGGATCCCGCCGGTGCGGAGGAGGCCAACCTCGAGGTGCTCAAGATCGACTACGAGCATTTCACCGCCCTGGAGAGCCTGGACCGCATCTACTCTGCCAATTCCATGTATCCCGAGCTCGCCGGCATCCTCGACCGTCGTGCCAAGACCTCCCAGGATTCCTATGACCGCGTGCAGTTCCTGTTCCGCCTGGCCAAGGTCCGCGAGGAGGATCTGCGCGATCTTCCGGCGGCGGTGGCGGCCTTCGAGGCCATCATCCGGGAGGAGGAGCAGAACATCGAGGCTCTCGAGGGTCTGGAACGCATCCATTTCGAGACCGGAGACTACAAGGCGCTGTTCAACGTCTACGAGCGCATGTCCAAGGCCCTGTCTTCCGACGACGACGTGGCCGAAGCGCTGGCCCACATGGCCAAGATCGCGTCCGATGCCCTGAAGAACCCACTGGGCGCCAAGGATCTCTGGAAGCGCGTGCTTGACCTCAAGGGCGAGGAGCCCCGCGCGCTGAAAGAACTGTCCCTGCTGGCCGAGGCCGCCCGTGACTGGGCTGCCTGCGTCGACTTCCTGAACCGCATCACCCAGGCCTCCTACGAGACCTTCGAGCAGGTGGACGCCTACCTTTCAGTCGGCCGCATCGCCTTGAAGGAGCTGGCCGATCACCGCCAGGCACTCGACGCCTACCAGTCGGTGCGCTCCATCGATCCGTCCAACATCGAGGCGTTGGAAAACCTTGCGTTCATCTTCTCCGAGAGTCAGGCCTGGGAGGAGCTCGTTGAAGTGCTCGAGGCCCTCGTCGGGCTCGGACAGGGCAGCATGCCTGCCTCCAAGTTGCGTGCACTGTATGCCCAGATCGGCAAGATCGAGAAGGAATACCTGATGCGGTCGGACCGCGCCATCGCGGCGTGGGAAAACGTGCTTATGCAGGTGTCCGGTGACGCCGAGGCCCTTGAGGCCCTCGAGACCCTGTATACCCAGAGCGAATTGTGGACCGACACCATCCGCATCCTGGAGGAAAAGGTCCGGAACTGCCAGAAGGATCCCCAGCGGATCGAGCTGCTGTTCCAGATCGCCGACATTTATGAGACCCGGGTGTGGGACAAGGCCTCCTCCGCCAATGCCTATGGCCGCGTGCTGAAGATCGAACGGCTCCACATCGAGGCGTTCAACCACCTTGAGCGTCTGCTCCAGGATCTGAACAAGTGGAAGGAACTGACCGAACTCTACTTGAAGAAGTTTGCCGACCTCGGTGGACAGGAAGAGGAGGTCCCCGCCGAGCACAAGGCCGAAATCGTTTCCATACTGCAGCGGCTTGCCGTGGTGTACGAGGAGAAGATGTCCGACCGCGAGAACGCGTTTGTGGCCCTGTCCAACGCATTCGCCATCGCTCCGATGAATGACGTCACCGCCGATCACCTGGAGCGCCTGGCGTCGATTCAGAACAACTGGGAAGAACTCATTGAAATGTACCAGGAGGCAGTCGAAGCCGTCGAAGACCGCCTGGTCCGGTGCGATCTCCTCGTGAAGATGGGCAAGTGGTACGCCGACCAGCTTGATGACCTTGCCAAGGCCTCCGAGGTCCTCAAGCAGGCCCTGCGCCTGGAGCCCAAGTACGGGCGTGTCCACCTGCAGATGGCCGAGGTGCACCGCAAGAACCAGTCCGTCGGCGAGTACATCTCCGAGCTGCGGCTGGCGCTGGAGGTCGAGACCCGTCAGGACGTCGTTTACAAGTCCGCCATGGAGCTGGCCCGCACCTATGAGAAGGAATTCGGTGACATGGACGAGGCGATCCGCTTCTACAAGAAGGCGCACGAAGCCTCCCTGACCCATGAGGAGCCTCTTGAGGCCCTTGAGCGCCTCTACGAGAGGGGCGAGAAGTGGCGCGAACTGATCGAGATCGTGAACGAGCGTGTCGATCGCAGCACCAACGAAGAGGAGATCTTCGATCTCAAGGTGAAGATCGCGGATCTATATGACGACCGCCGCGAGCTCCCCTCCAAGGCCATCGAGGTCCTCAACGAGCTTCTCGACGCGCATCCGGACAACCTGGTCATCATGCGCAAGCTAGAGGAACTGTACGAGAAGATCGGTGACCTGGAAGAGTATCTCGCCATCCTCGAGCGGCAGATGACCTATCTGTCGCACGACGACGAGCGCATCCGCAAGTCACACCAGATGGCCGCCGTCTGGGAAGAACACTTCGAGAAGCCTGACAAGGCCATCGAATGCTACGAGGCCATCCTGGCGATCAGCGACAAGGACGAGCGTTCCTATCAGAACCTCGCAAGGCTGTACCGCCAGGAGAAGAAATGGACCGAGTACATCGAGGTCATCTACCGCCACATCTACACCAAGCATGATCCGAAGGAACGCGTACGCCTGTACAAGGCAGCCGCCGAGGTGCTGGAAAAACAGCTCAACGAACCCGAGCGTTCCATCGACGCCTACATGGCGGTGCTCGATGACGACGCGATGGACATCGACGCACTGACGGCGCTGTCCCGCCTGTACGAAATCCAGGAAGACTGGGATCGCTGCATGGACGTCTCGGTCCGCCTTGTTGATCTGATCAGCGACCAGAACACCAAGGTCGACCTGTATTTCCGCATCGGCAAGATCTCCGAGGATTTCCAGCACAACCCATCCGAGGCCGAGCGCCTTTACGCGGAAGCCCTGGCGATCAATCCGTCCTTCGTGCCCGCCCTGAAGAAGCTTTCGAACATCTACGGCGACCGCCACGACTGGCTCAAGGCGTCCAAGATGCTCGAGGTCGCCCAGACCCATACCGCCAACGTCGTCGACAAGGCCGGCTACCTGTATGATGGCGGCGTGATCCGCCTCGATCACCTCGATGACGCCGAGCGTGCCGCCGAGCTGCTCGAAGCCTGCCTGGATCTCGATCCGGAGCACGTCGACGCTGCCCTGCGCTACACGGACATCCTTTGGGATCGCCAGCGCTACGAGGACATGTTCCCGCATCTCCAGATGCTGGTGCGCAAGCTCGAGGCTGCTTCGGCCGACCGGGATCTCATGGCGAAGGTTTACTTCCGCTATGGTCGATCCGCGGAGGCCCGCAAGGAGCTTGAGAAGGCCCAGAAGGCCTACTACAACGCCTACCAGATTGAGAAAACGTCGCTGCCGGTGCTGCAGGGCATGGCTTCTGTCTGCTATCAATTAGAGCAGTGGGAGCAGGCATTCAAGCTTTACAAGCAGATTCTGGTGCATCCGCAGGCCGAGTCCGACCACGAGCTGCAGACGGAAATCTACTACAAGCTCGGCGCGGTCCACTTCAAGCGCAACGAACTGATGAAAGCCCAGAACCTCTACGAGAAGGCCCTTGACAACAATCCGGGTCACCAGCCCACGCTGCTGGCCATGGTCGAACTGTACGAGAAGGAAAACAACTTCAAGGCGGCCGCAGAGATCAAGGGGCGCATCGCCGCCAGTCTTTCGGGTGAAGAGCAGGTTGAGTTCATGATCGGCCTGGCCGAATACTTCCGCGACAAGGTGATGGACAACGCCAGCGCCATCAAGGTGTTCGAGGACGCCTACGCGATCGATCCGAAGAACACGCTGATCATCCATGAACTGATCGAACTGTACCAGACGACCGAGCAGTGGAAGAAGGTCGCCAAGAACATGATCCTGCTCGCCGAGATGGAGTCGGATCCGAGCATCCGCTCCAAGATCTGGTACGCCGTCGGCGGTGTGTTCCGCGAGTACATCAAGTCCCTCGACGATGCCGTCGACTACTACAACCGTGCGCTCGATGACGATCCGAACAACCTGAAGGCGTTCCAGCACACAGACGAGATCCTGACCAAGAAGAAGGACTGGAAACTGCAGGAGCGCAACTACCGCAAGATGATCAAGCGCGTCATGGAAAACCAGCCGGAGAACCATGGGCTGCTGACCACCCTGTGGCACTTCCTCGGCGAGATCTACCGTACACGCCTCAAGGACTTCAAGGCAGCCATGGGCGCCTTCGAAACCGCCATCGCGCTGGATCCCTCCGCCTCCAACCGTCACGAGATCCTGGCCGAGCTCTACGAACTGGCCGGTCCTGACACCTATGACAAGGCCATCGCCAAGCACCACGAGATCCTGGACCGCAACGCATATAACCAGGAGAGCATGAAGAAGTTGTACCGGCTCTATCTGGAGACGCGGAACTACGACGCCGCCTGGTGCATGTCGGCAGCGCTGACCAACCTCAAGGTCGCGGAGGCCGAAGAACTGGAGTTCTACAACCAGTACAAACCGCGCGGTTTCGCCCAGCTCAAGCAGCGTTTCACCACCGACATCTGGGCCAACATGCTCACGTCCTCGATGGAGGATCCGGCCATGCGTCACCTGATGGCTGCAATCTCGATCCCCATCACGACCCTGAAGGGCCGGCCGACCAAGAACTGGGGCATCAACCGCAAGAACCGTCAGGAGCCTGCCGGAGAAGGTCCGCTGTTCAACAAGATCTTCTTCTATGTGCTGGATCGCCTCGCGGTCGAGGCGCCTGAACTGTACCTGCTGCCCGATCACCGCGCCGGCATGCAGCACGGCGTCATGATCGAGAAGGGACAGCGCATCCCGTTCGTGACCGTGGGACAGGAACTGCTCCAGGGTCACATGGAAAAGGATCTGGCCTTCATGGTGGCGCGTGAACTGACCTACATGCGGCCGGAATACTACCTGCTCAAGCACGTTTCGAGTGTCGGCGAGCTGCGCGCGATGGTCTTCGGCTCCATGCGCCTGGTCAACGCCCAGATGCCCCTTCCCGTGGATGCGGGCGTCCTGCAGCAGACCGCAGCCCAGCTGGCACCCGTGCTGCCACCGGCCTCCAAGGAGGCGCTGATTGGACTCACGCAGAAGATGGCCGCCACGAACTACACGCCCAACGTGGATTCCTTCATCCAGGGCGTGGAACTGACCTGTCACCGTGCCGCCCTGACCCTGATCCAGGATCTGGACGTGGCCATGCTCGTGCTGCAAGCCGAACCCATGATCGCCGGCGGTCTTGGTCTTCAGCAGAAGAAGGACGCGCTGCTGCGTTTCGCGACGTCGGAAAAATTCTTCGAACTGAGGAAAATCCTCGGAGTCGCCATCGGGTGAACACCATGAAATACACCATATTGATTGTCTCCCTGTTCAGTCTCGTTGCCGTCGGCTGCACCGGTGGCAAGAGCACCGGCAAGACCACCGCCGGCTCCGATCCGAAGGCGGGTGACGCCGGCAAGGTGGATCCCTCCCCGGTCAAGGATGCTGCCCCCACCGGTCCCGCATCCGATCTCTGCACCGATACCCAGTGCCCGGGAGTGGTTCGCTGACCACCAATCGTCCATCCCCGGTGCGTTTCGCTTTTCGCACACGGGCATCACTCCCGGCCAGGCAGTACGGAGGCTTCTTCCATGTCCCTTCTGGGTATCGACCAATCACAGGTAAAACGGCTGCGCGGCACTGCCGATGAAATCACCCGGCAGATCGCCCCGCTCCTGAAGTCACACACGACTGTCACCGTAGAGCGCGCCGTGCTTCGCCTGCTCGGCCTCGATGGAGTGGACCATAACCAGGTTCCTCTTCCCAACGTGGTGGTCAACCACCTGCGCGAGAAGGTCCGTGATGGCGCCTCGACGGCCATGCTGGCGGCCATGCTGCACACGCGTGCATCGATCACGGAGGTGGCCGAACGTGTCGCCCGCGGCGAGCTGGATCTCCATCGTCTTCCGGCTGTTCCCGAGGACGAGATCCGTCACCTGGGACTGGAACTCGCCACCGAGAGCATGGAGCGCATTCAGGCGATGGTGCGAGAACGCCGTTCCCGCATGGACCGTCTGCCCGTGCGCGAACAGCCGTGGAAGTACGTCATCGTAGCAACCGGCAACATCTATGAAGACGTGGCACAGGCCAAGGCTGCCGTTCGGCGAGGCGCTGACATCATCGCGGTCATCCGCACCACCGGTCAATCCCTGCTCGACTACGTGCCCTACGGGCCCACCACCGAAGGCTTCGGTGGAACCTATGCCACCCAGGCGAATTTCCGCATCATGCGCGCAGCCCTCGATGAGGTCGCCGAAGAGACCGGACACTATGTCCGCCTGGTCAACTACGCGTCGGGACTGTGCATGCCCGAAATCGTCGTGATGGGAGCGTTCGAACGGTTGGACATGATGCTCAATGACAGCATGTACGGCATCCTGTTCCGGGACATCAACCCGATCCGCACCTTCGTGGATCAGTTCTTCTCCCGCATGGTTGATGCGGCCGCGGAGATCATCATCAACACCGGTGAGGACAACTACCTCACCACAGCCGACGCCGTCGAAGCTGCCCACACCGTGCTCGCCTCGGACTTCATCAATGAAAGCTTCGGTCTGGCCGCCGGCCTTCGGCCCGAGCTGCTTGGCCTTGGTCACGCCTTCGAGATCGATCCCGATCTCGAGGACAGTTTCCTGCTCGAACTCTCGCAGGCTCTTTTGCTGCGTGAAGTCTTCCCCGACTCCCCGTTGAAGTACATGCCGCCGACCAAGCACATGAGCGGAGACATCTTCAAGGGGTACCTCATGAACGCGATGTTCAACCTCGCCGGCATCTGGTCGCAGCAGGGCATCCAGCTTCTGGGCATGCTGACCGAGGCCATGCATACGCCCTTCCTGCAGGACCGCTACCTCGCGCTGCAGAACGCTGACTACATCATGACTGCCGCCCGGCACATTCACGACCAGGTCACATTCCGTCCTGATTCCCTGGTGATCCGTCGCGCCCACGAGGTGATGGACAAGACCGGCGTCCTGCTCGAGTCCGTGCGCGAAACCGGCCTCCTCCAGGCCATCTCCTCGGGCTGGTTCGCAGACATCTCCCGCCCCGCCGACCAAGGCAAGGGCCTGCTCGGTGTCCTGGAGAAGAGCGACACCTATTTCAATCCCTGCAAGCCCGTGCTGGCATCCCGGCTGGGGCTGGAGAAGGAGATTGACAAATGGATTTGAACCTGCGCGAAATCCGTCCATACGGTGACTCCCTGTCCGACGGTGCGATGCAATTGAGCTTCACGCTGCCCCTGCCCACAGGTCCGCTGGCCAAGGAGGCCGCCCTCCGCCTCGCCCGGAAAATGGGCTTCGCCGAAGCCGACGTGGTGCACATGGCCGATCTGGGAGAGGGCTTCAGTTTCTTCGTGGTCTACGGAAAAACCAGGCTGTTCATCGATGCCACCGACATCACCGTGACCGCCGTGAAGACCGACGTATGGGATCGCGCCACCTGTGATGAAAAGATTCGCGAATTGTTCGGTCGCAAACTGAAGATCGTGGGCGCCTGCATCGGCGAGGACGCCCACACCGTGGGCATTGACGCGATCATGAACATGAAGGGCTATGCGGGACACTACGGTCTGGAACGCTTCGCCATGATCGACGCGTTCAACCTCGGGGCCCAGGTGGAACCTGAGACGCTGCTTGCCCGTGCCCGCGAGAAGGACGTCGACGCCATCCTCGTCTCCCAGGTCGTCACCCAACGTGATGCTCACCTGCAGAATCTCACGCGATTCGTTGAACTCACCGAGGCGGCTGGTCTTCGCGACCGTTTCGTACTGGTCGCCGGCGGTCCGCGCCTCGATCACAAGCTTGCGCTGGAGCTGGGTTTCGATGCCGGCTTCGGGCGCGGCACCTTTGCCGAACATGTGGCCTCCTTCGTGATACATCATCTGGTGCAGAAGCGATCCATGGGGTCTGAAGGATAGTATTTCCGATGCTGACCGTTCTCTTGTCCATCCTGGTGCTCGTGGCCTTCGCAGGCACCTTCTGGTTCTTCTACCGGCAGACCGCCGGACAGGCTGGCCGTGCCATCGAGGAGGCTGCCGCCCGTTCCAGGGAGTTGCGCGAGGAGGCCCGCCGCCGAAGCGAGGAAGTTCAACTCAAGGCTCGCGACGAGGTCGCCCAGGTCCGCCTGGATTCCCGCCGCCAGCTCGAGGAACAGGCCCGTGAACAGGAAGAGGAGATGAACGAGCAGGAGCTCGCCCTCGAGCGCGAATCAGCCCGGGTGGAGACGTCCACTGAGGAACTCAAAGCCCGGGAAGCCGACCTTTCCAACCGCTTCTCGGTGCTCTCCAAGCGCAACAACACCATCGCGGAGCTCAAGAACCAGAAGCGCGAGCTCCAGGCCCAGATTCCGCCCGCACTCGAGACCGCCGCAAAGCTCTCCCGGCAGGAGATGCGCGATCAGATCTATCAGCAGATGGTGGATGCGGCTGAAAACCAGGCGCAGGAAAACCTCCGGCTATGGGAGCAGATCCCGGAGTCCGACTTCATTCCCAAAGCCAAACGCATCATGGGCATCGCGATGGAACGCCTGTCGCGCACCGAGGTTCAGGAACGACCCGCCAACTCGGTGACGCTCTCGATGTCCCAATATCAGCACATCCTGAAATTGTGCGGCGGCACCATCGAGAAACTTTCGGAACTATTCAAGATTCCGGTGTTCGCCCAGGTCGCCGAAGACGCCGTGATCCGCTTCGACACCATCGACGCGGTGAATCGCGAAATCGCCCGCCGCGTGCTCGAAAAGACCATTGAAAACAGCCGGCAGATCACCACCTGGGAGACCCTGGCAGACCTGTGGCAGAAGAAGAACGCCGAGATGGAAAACGAGATCACCGGCTATGGGCGCAAGGCCTTCAAACTGGCTGGTCTCAAGCCCAAGGCCCATAAAGAGATCATCCAGCTTCTTGGACGCCTCTTCTTCCGCACCTCCTACACCCAGAACCAGTGGCTCCACACGATCGAGGCTGCCCAGCTTGCCGGCCTGATCGCCGCCGAGATGCATCTCGACGTCGAGCTTGCCCGCCGCGCAGCGCTCCTGCACGACATCGGCAAGGCCCTCACCCACGAGGTCGAGGGTTCCCACGCCGTCATCGGCTGTGAGCTTGCCGCCCAGTATGGTGAAGAGTCGGTGGTGGTCAACGCCATCGGCGCCCATCACGGCGAGGTCGGGAACGAGTCGATCTACGCGAGCCTGGTGATGGCAGCCGACGCCATGAGCGGTGGAAGGCCGGGAGCCCGCCGCGAACAAATCGAGACCTACTTCGACCGGATCAATGATCTGGAGCGTGCGGCGAGAGCCTTCCCCGGCATCCAGGAGGTCTTTGCCGTCCAAGCCGGCCGCGAGCTTCGCGTGCAGGTCGATTCCCAGCGGCTCGACGACGAGCGAACCATGGCGCTGGCCGCCGACATCTCAAGGAAGATTTCCCAGGAAGTTACCTTCCCCGGCCAGGTGAAGGTCACGGTGATCCGCACCTTCACTGCCCAGGAGATCGCCCGATGAAGGCTGGCCGCTTCACTGGAAAAGCTGCTCTGGACAGCCGTATGGACGTGCCTCGCATCCTTCTTGCCGTCTCGGGCTTGTACCTTCTGGTGGTGCTCGGACAACTCATGGCACGCGTCCTGGGCTATGTACGCCACCAGACCTGGGACATCACCGACGAGGAATGGATCTGCCGGGAGAAGACCACGATGCTGGGCATCTCAATCTCCAGCCGAACGATGCGCTTCCCCGCCGGCAGCGTGGTGTTCCACTCTTCCGGTACGCTGGGGGATCCGGTGCTGCTGCTCACGGGCGCCTTCTGGTTGTTCGGTCTGATCGTATGGGGCGTTTTCCGCATCCACACGGGCATCCTGACCGGCGCACCGCTGTGGATTTTCTCCGGCGGCCTGCTCATTCTGTCCGGATTGATCGTCGACGTTGGTTGTTTCCTTCTGCACCAGCGCCTGTTCTCAAGTCAGGCCCTGCAGATAGGACTTCTCGACGGAAGCATCCATACAGTGCGGGATCCGGATCCTTCCGACTCCTTCTGAAATCCCCTTTTCCGCAATTCTTGCCGCATTCAACAGTTGACGAGTGGGGAAAAAAAACTTACGGTTGCGCCCCGGGAAAGGTCTCGTCCATGTTATCGACCCGTCCCCGTAGAGGAGAAACAGATGTTGGACATGGCATTTGTCGAGGAGATCATTCCAGTCCTGATTGCTGAAAGCAGCCACCCGACGGTCAAGGGAATCACCCTGGCGGTCGTCTCCCAGCTCGGCTTGCGCGGACGCGCCGCCGTGGCCGCAGAGCACCGCATCCGTCCGCTGGTCATTGACGCCATCAAGGAGACTTTTGGTGATGACGAGTTCGAGGACGAGGAAGAAGAGGACGAATTCGGCGACGGCGAGGACGAGTTCGGCTATGAAAGCTTTGAAGAGGACGACGACGACTTCGGCTACGACGACGACGATGATGATGAGACAGACGACGGCTATTTCATCGACGACGAGGAAGAAGACGACCTCGATCCAGGCTCGGATGACGAAGATGACGATTTTGACGACATGGACGGCTACGATGACGACGACGACGATGAATAACTGATCCTTCGCCCCTTCTCCCGTAGTCCGCTTTCAGGATGGAAACAACATGAAAACCAGTCCCGGGGACAATACGTCCTGCATCCGGATTGTCGGAGCCCGGCAGCACAACCTCAAGAACATCTCGCTGGATCTCCCCCACAAGCGCCTGGTGGTGATCTGTGGACCATCTGGATCGGGCAAGAGCACGCTGGCCTTCGACATCATCTACGCCGAAGGACAGCGGCGCTATGTGGAGAGCCTGTCGGCTTACGCCAGGCAGTTCCTTCCACAACTGGACAAACCTCAGGTCGAGCGCATCGAGGGCCTGTCCCCCGCCATCTCCATCGACCAGCAGAACTCCTCGCACAATCCACGTTCCACGGTCGGCACGGTGACCGAGATTCACGACTTTCTGCGTGTGTTCTTCTCCCGCCTGGGCACGGCGCGCTGCATCCACTGCCGCACACCGCTGGTCACACAGACCAGGGAGGAGTTGACGGACCGACTGATCGCCACCGGTCGCGGGCGCATGTTGTATCTGCTCGCTCCGTTGGCACGCCAACTCAAGGGCACACATGCTGAGTTGATGGAGAAATGCCGGCGGGAAGGTTTTTCCCGTGTACGCATCGATGGGGCCATCCTCGAGCTCGATCCCGTTCCACAACTGAAGAAGACGTTCAAGCACGACATCGACCTGGTCATCGACCGCCTCGATCCCGGCCGGGTTTCCCGCTCCCGCGTATCGGGCTCCATCGAGCTGGCATTGCGGTGGGGTCAGGAGACCTTCGTTGTCAGCGATCCCGCTGGCGGCGAGCGTCTGGTTTCCACCCAGGCACGCTGCCTGGAACACGACTTTTCCGCGCCGTCCCTCTCCCCGCAGTTGTTCTCTTTCAACAGTCCCCTGGGCTACTGCAACACCTGCTATGGCCTGGGCACCGTGAGTTTCCTCTCGCCGCGACTGATCGCCCCCAATCCGCAGTTGTCGCTGCAGCAGCGGGCCATCGCCCCCCTGCCGGAAAACTGGTGGACGCGCCAAAAGGAGAGCTTCGGGCAGGTCATGAAACGCTACAACTTCACCACCGGAACACCGCTGGGTGAGCTCACGGAGGAGGCCTCCTCCGTTCTGTTCCAGGGCGATCAACGGCTGGGCTGGTCGGGTGTGATCACCCTTCTCGAGCACAGCGCCCGGTATGGCGGCGCCTTCGCGGAGAGCCTCTCAGGGTACAAGGAGACCCGTCCCTGCCCAGCCTGTGGAGGGGGACGACTGAACCCGGTGGCCGCTGCGGTGGTAGTCCGCGACAAGAGCCTGGTGGACGTCGAAAACCTGCCCGCAGAGGCAGCCCTGGCATGGTTCTCCAACCTGCGGTTCTCCGATACCGAGGCCCCCGTGGGCGACCCGCTCGTGGAGGAAATCGCTTACCGGCTTCGCTTTTTGTGCGAGGTCGGGCTGGGATACATCCACCTGAACCGCACCGTGTTCACACTCTCGGGCGGCGAGTCCCAGCGAATCCGGCTGGCTGGCCAGCTCGGCAGCGGGCTTGTGGGGGTGACCTATGTCCTCGACGAGCCCAGCGTCGGCCTTCACCCCCAGGATCACCAGCGGCTCCTGGGAACACTGATGCAGTTGCGCGACAGGGGCAACTCGGTGATCGTCGTGGAGCACGATCCGGGAACCATCCACGCCGCCGATCATGTCGTCGAACTTGGCCCGGGTTCGGGTCGCTACGGCGGCGAGCTCTCCTTCGAAGGCACCGTGAATGAGTTGATGAAGGCCGATACACTCACGGCCCGCTACCTGCGTGGCGAATGTTTCGGCGTCGCGCGGATGCAGCGACCGGTCCCCGAGTCCTTCATCCGGCTACTCGGAGTGACCACCCACAACCTGAAGAATGTTGATTTCTCCATGCCACTGGGTCGGCTCGTCTGCGTCACGGGCGTCTCGGGCTCGGGCAAGAGTTCGCTGGTGGTGGACACGCTCTACAAACACCTGGCGCTTCGACTGGGCCTCGGCGTGGAGAATCCCGGTCAACTCACCGGTATGGAAAACGCCGCGGCCGTGACGCGCGTCGTGCTCATCGACCAATCCCCGATTGGCCGCACCCCGCGCTCGAATCCGGCCACCTACACCAAAATATTCGACGAGATCCGTGGCATCTTCGCCGGGCTTCCGGAATCCCAAGTACGCGGATGGGCACCCGGCCGATTCAGTTTCAACGTGCGTGGCGGCCGCTGCGACAAGTGCGACGGCGACGGCCAGATCCGCATCGAGATGCACTTTCTGCCCGACGTGTTCATCACCTGCGAGGCCTGCGGAGGCCTGCGCTACAATCAAAGCACCCTCGAGGTGAAGTTCAAAGGACGCAACATCGCGCAGGTGCTGCAAATGACCGTGGGTGAGGCCATGGACGTGTTTTCCGCTCACCCGTCGCTGATGCGCAAACTGAAGGTGCTCTCGGACGTGGGCCTGGACTACCTCCAGCTCGGGCAGTCCGCGACCACGCTCTCCGGCGGGGAAGCACAGCGGCTGAAGATCTCGCGCGAGCTCGGCAAGCGTGATCTGCCAGGCACGATCTACATCCTTGACGAGCCCACCACCGGGCTTCACATGCAGGAGGTAGGCATGCTCATCGATGTGCTGCACCAGTTGGTGGAACGGCAGGCCACCGTCATGCTCATCGAACACAACCTCGAGGTCATCGCCTCGGCCGACCACGTCATCGATCTGGGCCCCGCCGGCGGCGCCGCCGGGGGATACATCCTCGCCGCGGGGTCCCCCTCCGAGATCATGTCCAACCCCGACTCGATCACCGGGCGCTGGCTGGCGGATCGCGAACACCGCAAATAAAGCCAGAAATCAAACTGCAGAACACGCAGAAGAACAGATTGTGTTTGAATGTGAAAAATCCTGCAACCGCTGTTTCGCGGACTCGATAATATGAGCATGGACGACTCCCCCAACTTCGACAGGATCCGGCTGGGCCAACTCGGCGAGGATCGCGCCGTCGCGCTGTATCGAGACTGGGGCTATGAGATCATCGCCCGCAACGACTCCTTCCCTCAACTCGGCGAACTGGACTTTGTGGCCCGAAAGGACGGACTGATCGCCTTTGTGGAGGTGCGCACTCGCGCCACGGACTCGGGCGGACACCCGCTGGAGTCGATCACCCCGGCCAAGCGCTCAAAGATCATCCGTGCCGCGATCCTTTTCTGGGACCGCATGGACCAGACCGAGCGCGTGTCGGTCGAGGAGCTCCGTTTCGATGTGGTCGCCGTAGAAGAACGGCGCTACGGACTGGCGATCACGCCAGTGTTCGGAGCGTTCGAGATGGATCGCGTATGGTGACAGCACCTCCGGACGAACCGGTGTCGCAGGTGAAATCTCGCTGTACTCCGACCTTTTTCAATGACATAACAGGCCATGCAGAGAGCATCCCACCAGCATCCGGGTTTCGTGTTTTCCCCATGAGATGGAGGTCCTATTTCCTCGCCACGACGACCATTCTCCTGCTCCGGACCGTGGATCTGTTCCTCACCTGGGTCTATACGCCGGACCTTGAACATGAGTGGAATCCCATCATCTCGTTTCTGGGTATTTCCTGGCCCGGTTTCATCCTCTCCCAGGTGCTCGTCTTCAGTTTCATCGCCGGCTCGATGTTATTCTATTTCAGGAGGGAGCCGACCGTTTCGGCACCCAACGGCCTCTCCTTCCAGGATTTCACTTACTTCTATTTCTTCGGTGAGCTCAGGCCCTGGAGACGGCGTTTTCTCAGTTTCCCGCACAGACTTCGCCCCCATCTGGTCTTCAACGGGTTTTTAATGATGACCATGTCCATGATCGTCTCCACCTTTGCGATCGTGAACAATCTTCTGCTGATCGCCGGGGTGCAACGCTATGTCCTTTTTCTGGGCTCGCACTACCGGATTTTTTTCCCCGCCTTCTTCATCACGGCGGGACTGGGATCCAGTGATGGCCCCCGCAGACCGACCCCGCCCCTGCCGTGGAAAACGACCGGCACGGATCTCAGCGGGGAAGCTCTGGCATCCACGTAGGCGGAGCAAAGAAATCAGCATCACCGAAGATCGGCGAGGACCACGTGAGGCGGGAAGCGTGCAGAAGCATCGGACCCGATCCGGTGGCCTCACCGACCGGATACCAGGGGTCTCCCTGAATCGGCGCGCCCAGGTGTGCCAGGTGCACGCGGATCTGGTGCGTGCGGCCTGTGTGCAGGCGCAGTCGGACCAACTGGCGGTCCTCGGGCAGCGGCATGACGTCGAGGATCTGGGTGCGTGCCGGGCGGCCGTCATCGCGAACCACAAAGCGCTGGGGTCGGTCCGGGTGCGGACCGATGGGAAGATCGATCATCGTCGTTCCCAGATCGCAGCGCCGCGTCATGGCGACATAGATCTTGGCGCAGGCGTCCGAACGAAGCAGTTCCTCGAAACCCGACAGGATCTTCGGATCCCTTGCGAAGGGCAACAACCCCGAAGTGTGAAAATCCAGCCGCGAGACGATCCAGAGTTGACCCAGGAACTTCTGCAGCTCGTTGACCAACGAGTGATCACCCAGGGCCGTGGGGGCCGTGGCCCAGCCCGCGGGCTTGTTCACGACAACATAGCGCGGCTCCTGGGCAAGAATCCAGTCACGAATGTCACCATCGCCCGGGGAAGACTCCGGCAACAAAAAGGGAGCCTTCACCACGGAGCCCGCATGGACAAGCCGGGAGGCCACCTTCACCCGCTGGCGGTCGACGAACACGGCACCTGCCTCGATGAGCTTGCGCGCGAAGCGACGCGACACGCGCGAAGCCATGATCTGGTCCAGCCTCAGGCCTGCGAGCTGGCCGGCGACGTGAATCTCGAAAAAATTCTCGTTGTCCTTCATTTGCGTTTCTGCCGGGTCGAGCCAAAAAAGTATTTGATGAACATCAGGCCACAGAGGGCCGCAACGGAGAACAGCACCGCGGCGCGGGAGTCCTCTCCACGATCCTCGAAGCGCCAGCCCGACCACAGGAAGAACAAGCCAAGCGATGCGAAGATGCCCTCGTGAACCCATGCGTGAGCGGTCTTGACGAAGTACTCAGCGTCAGCCAGCCGCAGCTCGATCTCGCCGTAGGTCAGGCGGGAGAGGACGCTGCGAAGCTCCGAGGGCAGTGCCAGCGCGTTCTTGGCAAGCTCGCGCATGGCCTGAAGGGCCAGCGACGAGGGGTCCAGTCCGTAGGAAATCGAGAATCGCCGAAGGTGCGGCAGGAAGACCTCCATCACATCGAGCTCGGGGGCCATCACGGTGACCAGCCCCAGAATCTGCAGCAGGGTGCGCTCGAGCATGACCCACTCCCGCGGGATGTGGAACGAGGCGGCGATGTCCTTGAGGCTGATGTTCATGCCCTTCAGATCCTGAAGGTTCTTCAGCCCGGAGTCCGCGGAGAAACGAAGGTTCCCGAGCCGCAGGTTCTCGATGCCGATCTTCTCCTGGAACTGGTCATGGAAGTATGCCACCACACGGTCGTACACACGCGGGTCGGCGCTGGTCGGGATGAAGCCCATCTTGCGCATGGCCGCCACCAAACCGGCGGTGTCCTTGCGCACTCCAGCCTGTACGAAGGCGACCATGCCCTCACGCATGCGGTCGGAAATGGCCGAGCAGGCGCCGAAATCCATGAAGCACAACCTCGGGCCTGGCTGAACCCAGACGTTCCCCGGATGAGGATCGGCGTGGTAAAAGCCGTGCTCGAAGAACATCGCGGCGTAGGTCTCCACCAGAAGCGACGCGGCCTCCTCGGGATTGACTCCGATCTCCTTCAAACCGGCGACCTGGTTGATCTTTACGCCTTCAACATACTCGGTGACAAGCACCTTCGAGGTGCACCAATCAAGCACAGGCTCAGGTGCGGTCACCGTTGAGCTGCCTGCGAAGTTCGCCCGAAACCGCTGGAGACTCTCGAGCTCCAGGGTGAAGTCTACCTCCTGCTCAAGGATCGTCTTGAGCTCCTCATAGATGCGCACAAGCTCGGGATTGGGAAAGAACCACCCGATCAGGCGGACAATGACATAAAAGGCCCGCATGTCCTGCGCAAACACCTTTTCGATGCCCGGATACTGGATCTTCACCGCCACGAGGCGGCCGTCGTGAAGCCGGCAACGATGCACCTGCCCCACGGAGGCCGCCGCAATCGGCCTTTCCTCGAGCTCGGCGAGGACCTCCTCGGGCGGGCGTTTCCACTGCTCGGCCAGTCGCGTGCGCATGAGGTCCGTTGACACCGGATCCACCTGGTCCTGCAGGGCTGCAAACTCTTCGCGGAAGGCCGGGGGCAGCACGGTGGCCATGATCGAGATCAACTGCCCCACCTTGATGTACAGCCCTCTCTGTTCCATGAACAATTGTCGCAGCCGAGATGCCGTGCGCCTGTGCAGTTGCTCGAGGTTTTCTGCCGAGTCCGCCGTGCGCCGGCCGCGTGCGAGCGCGATGCGATAGCGGATCAGGATCCAGAACACGACCCAGAGGGCCCGCCAGGATCGCCAGGTAAGCTTCATGGCTGTGGCTCCCGGACGTCGTCACCCTCATCGGCCAGCCGGCGGTAAATCGTTCGTGTGGCGATGCCAAGCAGGCGGGCGGCGTCCTGCTTGTTCCCACCGGTGAAGCGCAACGTCTCCCGGATCATCGTTCGTTCGATCTCCTCCATCGGCACACCGATCGGCAGGGTGATCGAGCCACCTGACGGCGTGATGGCCGTGAGCTCCGGTGGGAGGTGTTCGAGACTGATGAACTCGCCCCGGCCCAGCACAACGGCCCTTTCGATGACGTTCTCCAGTTCGCGCACGTTGCCGGGCCAGTGGTGTGAGGTCAGCACATCCAGCGCCTGCTGGGTGATACCCAGGAAACTCTTGTTGTTCTTGCGGTTGAACTGCTCCATGAAGTGCGCCGCCAGAAGCGCGATGTCGTCGGTGCGCTCGCGCAGGGGCGGCAGTTTGATGGAGATGACGTTGAGCCGATAGTACAGGTCCGACCGGAACCGGCCCGAGGCCACTGCTTCTTCCAGGTTGCGGTGGGTGGCGGCCAGCAGCCTCACGTTGACCTGCACGGGGCGGTCCGCCCCCACGGGCTCGATCTCGCCCTCCTGCAGCACGCGTAGCAGTTTGATCTGAAGGTGCGGCGCGAGGTCGCCGATCTCGTCGAGGAACAATGTGCCGGTGTCGGCCTGCCGGAAGCGGCCGGGGCGGTCCGCGCCGGCACCGGTGAAAGCGCCTTTGACATAACCGAACAACTCGCTCTCGATGATCGACTCCGGCAGCGCCGCGCAGTTCACCGCCACGAAAGGCAAACCCGAGCGGGCCGAAAGCCTGTGGATCGCGCGCGCGGCGAGTTCCTTGCCGGTGCCGCTCTCCCCACGCAGGAGCACGGTGGCCTCTGACGAGGCGACCTGGCGGATCAGGTCCTGCAGATGCCGGAAGGCCGGAGAGTGTCCCACCATCATGCGATCCTGCTCGGCCTTGTCGAGGCGGGCCCGCAACTGCCGGTTCTCCTGCACCAGCCGCCGGCGCTCCATGGCCTTGTCCAGCGTCTTGGTCAGGGCCGCCTTCTTGACAGGCTTGGGCAGGAAGTCATAGGCACCCTCCTTCATGGCCTCTACGGCGTCCTCGATCTGGCCGTAGGCCGTCATGAGGATGACCTCGGTGTCCGGTGACATCCGGCGCACGAGGCGCAGCAGCTCAAGGCCGGAGAGATGCGGCAAACGCAGGTCGGTCACCAGCAGGTCGAACGTCTCGCGCTGCAGGATCCCCAGCGCCTCCTCTGCGCTTCTGGCCGTCGAAACGACGTACCCGTCACGTTCCAGCAGGCGACGGAGGCTGTCCAGGATCGCGGCCTCGTCGTCGACCAGCAGCAGGCGGGCTTGGTTCGGATTCATGGTGCATCCAGCTCCCGGGCAAACCGGCAGTTGATCGGACAGTTCTTTTCGAGTTCCAAAAAGTGCGACAGGAGCTCATCCCGGCGGGACAGGACCTCGATGATGTCCCGTTGACTGAGTACTTCCCCGACACAGGAAGCAATAACACGGGGTTCGACCCGACGCAAGGCGCGCGTGAAGGCCGGGGCGTGCCTGGTCAGTCGCCGAAGCCGCTGTTTTCGGAGGGCGGCTTTCCACTCCCGGTCAGGACCAAAGGCTGCGCCGTTGTCAATGAAAACCAGCCGGCCGTCCCTTTTCCGCAGGATGTTTCCGCCGGTGAAACGGTCATAGTTGTTGGTGAGGTGGTCGAGCACGAACATCCAGGAGAGGTCCCACACCAGCGCCTGCTCCCTTGGCAACAACGTGGCCTCAGGCCGCCTCATCTTGTCGAGCAGCGAAGGGGAAGGATCGTAGTTGACCGCCCCGTCGACCCACAGCAGCATCGCCCCGACCATCTCATCGGTGGCTTCCCTGAGCACTTCCCGCTCCAGTTGCTCCAGCCGTTCGGGCAGAGCATGCCGCTTGAACGCGGAGTGGATGACCGATCCGTTGAACGTGCGCAGCACGGCCGGCGGCACATGGTTCATGCCCAGCAGCCGGTTGATGCGGTAGGCACCGACCTCACCCTGCGGACGCGTGAACAGGTGGACGTGATGTCGCGGCTTGTAAAAAACACGCCAGTCGGGCTCGATCAGCAACGTTATCTTGACGGTGCGCCCGCTTTTTTGACTGGGAATGATGTTGAGCACCTTCCCGGAGGTCATGGCCGAAAGGGCCTCGGCGACGGGTAGACCGCCGAAGGTCCCTGCGGTCACAAAATCGCACGACACCGGTGCCTGCGCAGCCTCGGCAATGCCTGCGGATGCAGGAGAAGCCAGCCTGGTCTCGGGTTTGGGCGCGGACACAAGGGATTCCTTCAGTTCCAGCGGCTTCGGGTTGATGTTCTTGAAAGTTTCTATGGAGGGCATTTTGGCGTCACAGGCTGTCGCGCAGCAGCAAAGCGCCAGAAACACCGGGACGGCTCGCAGGAGCATGGGCATCAGCGGGGGCAGTCGCGCGTGATCAGTTCCTGCGCCCTTGGCAGCGCCGGGGAACCGGGAAAATCCTTCCTGATGGTCTCCAGGCGGGCCTTGGCCTCCTTGCACTTTTTGGTCTTGATCAACTCGCCCAGTTCGCCAAAGGCCTGTGATACGCGGATCTTGTCGCGCAGCAGTTTGGCGCTGGCTGCGTTAAGCTTCTCCAACTCGCCCACGTGAGTCAGCGCTTCATCCCACTTCTTCTGGTACGAAAGCACGATGGCGAGCTTGGCATGCGCGATCTCCTTGTATTTTTCCTGCTGTACCAACTTGTTCAGCATCTCGGTAGCCCGGTCGTAGACCTTCTCCGAGGCATACAGATCTCCCAGGGAATACAGGGCCGGACCAAAGTCAGGCTCGCGTAACAGCGCCTCGGCGTACATCTTTTTCGCGTTCTCAAGGTCCTTCTTCTCCGCGTAGATGCCACCGAGATTGTACCACAGGGCCGCGGCCTTCGGGAACTTCAGCATGCCATCGCGCAGCACCTTCTCGCATTCATCGAACTTCTGAAGGTAGAACAGCGTCTCGGAAAGGCTGATCGTGAGTTCCAGGGATACCACGCCGGTCTTGCGAACCTTCTCGAAGCTCACCAGGGCAGCCTCGTATTTCTTGAGGTTGAAGTGCGCGAAACCCTGGAAAAACAGAAGCTTCGGATGGTCCGGATGCGTGGCCAGCTCCCGTTCGACGGCCGCCAGCGCGTCGTCGTATTTTCCTTCGCCGAGGAGTTTCTGCACCGCCTCGAGGTTTGGCGCAGCCAGGGTCAGTTTCGCAATCGGCTCGGGCTCCGGATCCCTCTGCGGCGTAGTCTTCTTCGGCTCCCGGCATGAAAGAGTCCCCAGACAAAGGGCAATTGTCATCAATAATTGAACACGCATGACAGACCTCCGAAAGATGGAGAAATTACGCCACCAATTGCGCCACCAATTGCGCCACTTGGAGTTGCATTGCAACTCCGGAGAAATTGCGCCACCAATTTCTACTAGATAAGAGACGTGCTGAAGTAGCGCTCGGCGCGATCGGCAAGCACGGTGACGACGGCTTTGCCGGGCGTGGCGACCTCGTTGGCGGCATATACATTGGCCCCCGAAGAGGTTCCCACGAGCAGCCCCTCGACCCGGGCCAGTTTGCGCGCGGTCTCAATGGCCTCCTCATCGGTGACGGTGATGACCATGTCGATCAGGCGCGTATCGAGCACTTCGGGAATGAACCCGTCGCCGATACCCTGGATCTGGTGCAGACCGGGTTCCCTGCCCAGCAGAGCGGCGTTGTTGGCGGGTTCCACCGCGATGATGCGCACGCGGGGGTTCTTCTCCTTGAGGAACTTGCCCACACCCTGCAGCGTGCCGCCGGAGCCGATGCCTGAAACGAACACGTCCACTTTTCCCTCCAGCGCGGCCCAGATCTCCGGACCCGTGGTCATGTAATGAATCAGTGGATTGTTCGGATTGGTGAACTGGTTGGGCACCCACACATCCGGGTCTGCCGCAGCCAGCTCGTGCACCTTCTCAAGACACCCGTCGAGACTGCGCTCGGCAGGCGTGAGAATGAGTTCGGCTCCCAGGGCTGCGATGATTTTTTTGCGCTCTTCGCTCATGTTCTCGGGCATCACGATGATCACGCGACAGCCAAGTTGCCGACCTACGAGGGCCATGCCGATGCCGGTGTTGCCGGAGGTGGCTTCGACGATGGTGGTCTTTCCGGGAACGAGTACTCCCTGCTCGAGCGCGGTGGTCAGGATATAGCGGGCCACGCGGTCCTTCACGCTGCCGCCGGGATTGAGGAATTCGCATTTCCCGAAGAGGCTGCCGTGATCACAAAATTTGCGAAGTTGAATCAGGGGTGTGTTCCCCACCAGTTCCAGAGGGCTTTGTACCATTTTCATGAGTGGAAAATCCGGGTTGAAAGAGTTTAGTTGGAAGAGGAACCCACGAGCTGTACTGAAAAAGTCCAGCTCTTGCTGTAATTCTTGGCCTCGTCGGAGGAGCCCAGGCTCTTGCCGTTGAGGCGACCCTTCACGCAGGAGGCGACCGTATCGTTGCCGGCCAGCGAGCCGCCCAGGCCGGAGACGCTCAGTTTTCCGCCGGACACGGTCACGGTCACGGAGATGTCTCCGGAGTTGCCCACCAGGCCCTTGGAGGCCGCCTGCTGGAAGCACGAGCCGATGGTGTACGGGAAGCCCTGCAGGACCTTCTTGACGTCCAGCGGCGCGTCACCAGGCACCAGCCCAGAGGCCGAGGCCGAAGGACGCGGGGGGTCCATCGACGGGGTCATCGGATCGGTGACGGGGCCCACCATGACATCGGTGATGTTGCCCATCGGTCCGCCAAGATCCACCATGGGGACGTTCGTGGGCAGATCCAGCATCGGAATGGTGACCGAGATCATGCCGACATCGACATTGGGGATGCCCCCGGGCTTGCCGATGCGCCCGGGTCCGCCCGGTCCGCCCGGTCCGCCCGGTCCGCCCGGTCCGCCCGGTCCGCCGCGGTTCTCGTCACCGATCTTGTTCGGATCCAGGGCCGCACCGTCCCCGACCATACAAGTGGGGCCCGAGCACCCGTCAGCAACCTGAATGGTTTTCACACCTTCGCCGGCCGTGATCGGACCCACGCCCTGCGGACCACCAATGCCCGAAGGGATCGCGCTGATCTGTCCCGACAGGTTCGGCACACCCGCGGGCAGGCCACTGAGGTTGATGTCCTTGGGCACGCCGGAGAGATCGACGTTCTTGAGGCCGGAGAGCTTGTTGGCGATGGCGTCGGCCTGCATGCCGACATTCTCGGTCGTCACGGGACCGGTGACGTCCATGTCACCGGCACTGTCGGGCGCCATCGCCTCGACCATGGGCGCTTCCACTTCCATGCCGTCCTTGCCTTCGGCGTCGCCGTCCTTGCCCTTGCTCTCCTCGGGCTTCTTCTGCGCATCGATCTTGGCTTCATTGCGGGCCACGGCCCGGGCGACGATCTTCTTGGCGTCCGCATCGGAGGGCTTCCAGTTCGGGTCGTAGAGTTTGAGGATTCCCCAGATCGCCAGCGGCGTGAGCACGCCCACGCACAGGAAAACGCTGGCCATGAACAGGCCTCCCAGCCAGGTGCGAACAGCGTACATGCCCCACATCACATGGGGCAGCTGGGGCCGGGGCATTTCCGGAGGCGGAACGACGAAGTGGAACAATACGGTGATCTCGCCGATGACGAGCTTGCCGCGCGAACTGTGCGAGAGATCAAGTTTGAAGTAGTCCGTCCCCTTTTTCACATGCTCTCCACGCTCGAGGATCTGGCTGAGCGTGAGAATCTTGCCGTCCACGGCCACGCGTGCATCCATGCCCTTGACGAAGTTGAGCACATAGCCTGCGCGCGTTTCCTCGAAGATCTTGAAGGAACGCGGCAGATCCTTGGAAGGAATCAGGAAGGTGTTGTCCGCGCCACGGCCGATGCTCACATCACCGCGGGAACGCAGGAGCTTTTCTTCCACGATGCGCCCGTTCTGCACGATGCCGATGCGGAGAATCTTCTTCTGGTTGGTCGTCGTGTTCAGGGAACTCGTAGGTTTCTTCACGGGGGTGGAAGTGGCCATATCTGCCTCCTGCAACTGGTGTCTGGATTTTCCCCGCATGATCTGTTGATCGACTCAAGCCGGGATTCCCTTCCAGATACCGCGGAAAAGTAGCGCAAAAGCACTGGAATGGCAAGTGAATAAACTATATGGAGCCATTCCCGTTACATTCTACGGTGAGAGAAGGCTTTCTTATCTTTCCGGAGTGAAATCAGTCACTTGATCGATTTGTATACAGATGGCGCAGCGAGTGCGGCGTCGACTCCCCTAGCAGCGCCTTGCGATCCAGCAGGGGTCGGTGGCGGCCGGCATGACGCAGGGCACCCTCGGGCACCCGGATCGGTTCTACAATCAAAGAAATCAGATGTTCATATTGAACGTGCAGCGTGAACCGCTGGGAATCCGGACGGACGCCCAGGAGAGTAAAGTCGATCTGGACCCGGTGGTCGCCGGTCTTTGGGTCCGTGGTGAAAGTACCTTTTATTTCTTGTATTTGGCCTTTTTCGTGCCAGTCCCCGGCGGGCTCGGAGTCCGGTTCGGCCGACTTCAGGATGAAACCGCCGGCGCCGTCGGGCGTCCATCGACTACGCGAGCTGATCCAGGAAAGGATCTCCCGATAGGTGCCCGCCAGTTCATTGAACCTGTTTTCCACTTCACTCTCATCGGCGGCCCTGCAGACCTCCGGCTCGTAGCGGAAGCCAAGGCAGAATTCGGAATCAACATAGGTAAAATGCAGTCCATCCTCATCGGCAAGCTCCCGCACCCCCTGCACATTGCCTTTGGCGTCACGCCGCAGCCGGACGGTCTCCTGCTGCACCAGTTCCATTTGGGCCGGGGTCCACCCGTCGGGCTGCCCGCCCGTCGGCGCCGGCGGCACGCTCGTGGCCTTGGCTTCTATCCGTACGGTCGCCGAGTAAGTCCCGGCACCCGGCAGCACGCGCAGACACTCTGGCCGATCCGGCATGCAGGAGGCCTCGGAGCGGGGATCCCCCGGACCGGCAGCGTCCTCCCGTGCCCGGGACGAGCAGGCGGAGAATATTGACAGGAGAACAATCGTCAGCACACGCATCGGGCGCAATATAGTCCAATCCCCTTCCCGTTGGTAACGAATTTTATGCCGGAACCGGCTTCGGACGCTTGGCCTCGGCCTTCCCGACGGATTCGACGGGCTTCGCGGCCGTCGCCCCGGCGGCCCCCCGGGAGAGCGCCACACAGTGCTCACGGTCGAGGCTCAGCAGCAGGCCCAGTGACACGTAGGAAATGAGCATCGAGGAACCGCCGAAACTGACGAACGGCAGGGTGATGCCCTTGGAAGGGATGAGGTTCATGACCACGGACAGGTTGATCAACGCCTGAAGCACGAGCATCAGTGAGAGACCCAGGCCCAGCAGGAAGCGGAACATGCTGTCGCGGTGACTCCAGGCGATGCGCACGCCCGCATACAGGAACATCGCGTAGAGCGCGATCATGAAGGCAACGCCGGCAAAGCCAAGCTCCTGGCCGATCATGGCCGCGATGTAGTCAGTGTGCGCCTCGGGCAGGAAGTCCATCTTGTAGGGACCGTCACCGAGCCCGTAACCCCAGACGCCTCCGGAGCCGAAGGCGTCAAGCGAACGGATGATCTGGTACGAGGCGCCCTGGCTGAAATACTCCGGATGCAAAAAGGGAATGATGCGCTTGGACAGCCGCCAACCAGCCACCATGTAATACCACAGCAGCGGCAGCGACACCGCGGCGGCCAGCGCGAAGTAATACAGGCGGCTGCCCGCGACGAACAGCATCATGGTCGCCACCACGATGAACAGCACCGCCGAGCCGAAGTCCGGCTGCATCAGGAGCAACACGATCATCAGTCCCGTGATCAGCAGCGGTTGACCGAATCCCTTCCACGGGTCCTCGAGCAGGTCGACGCGCTTCTCGATGATGTATGCCAGATACAGGATCAGCGCGATCTTGGCGATCTCCATGGGCTGGAACGAGAAGCCCATGAACTGGAACCAGCGGTGGGCGCCGTTGACGTTGACGCCCAGAAACAGCACCGTAACGAGCAGGACGAAAGCCCCGACGATGGCCGGTTTGACGAGCTTGCGCGTGAGCCATACCGGTGTCATGGCCGCCACCACGGCGAAGAAAATCCCCACCATGATGTAGATCGACTGGCTGACGAGGAAGACGCGGGTGTTGACCGTCGAGGTGGCTGCGCGGGTCATGCTGGCGTAGTGCTTGGACAGCAGCAGGCCGCCTGTGACGCTGAAGATCATGACCAGCCCAAGTGCCGACAGGCACAGCGCCGCGAGTATCAACATCCAGCCGTGGTTGGAAAAACGAATGCGTCCCATCGCCGCTTAATTCATCATGGATCGGCAAATCCGTCAAAAATCGCACACGAAGCGGCAACTTTTCCCGCGCGGTGACGACAATGAGAACTGGAGAGCCCGTCATGACACCCGAAGAAACCGCCCTTTCCCTGGCCTGTGTGTTCACCACCGGCGAGATCCCCCCGGATCACTGGCACGACCTGCTTGAACAGGCCGGTGGTCTGGCGCGGCTGGCCCGCTTCTCGGAGCTGGAGCTGGCCCAGTTGTTCGGGCTGCCCGCCGCCCGCGCGCGCAGGCTGTGCGCCGTGTTCCGCATCGGCCGTGAGGCCCTGATGGAGTCACCGCCCCCGGCAACAGCGCTGTGCAGCCCGTCGGAGGTGTTCGCCTACCTCGCCCCGCGCATCGGCTGGCCCGAGACCGAGGAGTTCTGGGTGCTGGGTTTCAACATCCGTCAGCAGCCGCTGCACCTTAGCATGGCTGCCAAAGGTACGCCCGAGCAGGTAAGCCTCTCGATCGGCAACGTGTTCCGCATCCTGCTTCATCATGGTGCCGCACGCGGCCTGGTCTGCCACACGCACCCGTCCGGGGATCCGAGCCCCTCGGAAGCGGACCTGATCCTCACCGAGCGGATCGTTCAGACCGGTCGGATGCTCGGGATACCGATCATTGATCATGTGATTCTGGGACAGGGAGGCTTCAGCAGCCTGGCCGACCGCGGCTATCTTTCGTGCGACTGAGCACGGCCGGAAAGGGATACCAGCTCGAAGAACCGGCTGGAGACGGAGGTGTTGAAGGCATCGGCACGAACACGCCAGGCCCAGTTTTTGTCGGCGATCCCCGGCACGTTCATGCGTGCATCGGTGGCCAGGGAGAGCAGGTCCTGCATGGGGAAGATGGCCGTGCGTGCCACAGAGAACAGCGCGCAGCGTATCAGGTCCCATACGATGTCATGCCCGGCCACGGCCAGGTAGCGCCGCGCGTGGTCCTGGATTCCGGGGCCGGCGGAGAGCCACCAGCCGAGCGTGGTGTCGTTGTCGTGCGTGCCGGTGTAGACGACGCAGTGCTCGGGGAAGTTGTGCGGCAGGAAGGGATGGTCCGAACCGTCTCCGAAGGCGAACTGCAGGATCTTCATGCCGGGCAGCCCGAACCGGTCGCGCAGCTCGATCACGTCGTCGTCGATGTCACCGAGATCCTCGGCAACCAGCGGCAGCTCGCCGAACTCCCGGGCCAGCTCGGCGAAAAACTCGACGCCGGGACCGGGGAACCACTCTCCCGGGCGCGCGTCCGCGGAGTCGCGCGGCACGGCCCAGTAGGCCGAGAAGCCGCGGAAGTGGTCCAGCCGAACGAGGTCGAACAGGTGCAGGGCGCGACGCAGGCGGCTCTTCCACCAGCCGAACTGATCATCGCCCATGCGGGTCCAGTTGTAGATGGGGTTGCCCCACAGTTGACCCGTCTCACTGAAATAGTCCGGAGGCACGCCCGCGACGGGATCGGCCATTCCGTCCGGTCCGTACAGGAACTGGTCCCGATGCATCCATGTATCTACACTGTCCTGATCTACATATATAGGCACATCACCCATAATCAAAATACCGAGTGAATTGGCCTGCTGCCGAAGCTCTTTCCATTGCCTGTCAAAAAGGAACTGCAGCGCGATCTCAAGATCGATCTCTTCCCTGTGGGCCTCCCTTGCGGAGGCGAGGGCCTGCGGCTGCCGGTCGCGCAGCGGTGCCTCCCAGTCCCACCATGCACGATCGAAGCGCCGGTGCAGCACGAGAAACAGTGCGGCGTCCTCGATCCATTCGGCCTCCCGACGAAACTCGACCAGCGCAGGTCCGAGCGTCTCGTGACACGCCACAGCGGCCGCGGCCACCTTCAGCAGGGGCATCTTGTAGGCACCGGCACCCTCAAAGTCGACGCGATCCGGCGAGAACGGCGGCGGTGTGGGCAGTCGGTCCGGCAAGAGGCCGTCCTCCTGAAGCCAGTCGAGGCTGATCAACAGCGGATTGGAAGCCAGAGCTGCGCAGGTCGCGTACGGGCTGTAGCCGGCGCCCGGCGGCACCAGCGGCAGCACCTGCCATACTCGGGCGCCAGCCTCGGCGAGCCACCGCACGAAGCGGTGGGCCATCGGACCCATGTCTCCGATGCCGTGGGGCCCGGGAAGCGAAGTGGGATGAAGGAGAATGCCGGCCTTACGAAGTGTGGAGGTGGTGCTCATGGTACGCAATCATGCTGAAAATGGCTTGAAATAGCAAGCGTTCATTCAGTTGGATGTACCTGGAGAACAGTTTTCCTGCCGCCCTGCGGATCGGTCAGTTTTTCGTCAGCGCCGGCCCCGTCCTGGCTCCCGGATCCGCGAGATCCACGGGGACGACGCCGGCAGGGGTGACCACTGCGTTGGCGACAGGGGCGTCGATGCGGCAGTTATCCCATACCACGACATTCTCGAGGTGCGTGCCGGGTGCCACGGAGGACCCTTCGCCGAGAACCAGCCCGCCTGAGACGGAGACCGAATCGGGCAGGTCCGCACCGGGAGCGGCGATCACGCCCGGACGGGTCGGATGATAGGCCAGCCCGCCTGCCAGACATGCGCGGACCGCCGGCGAGAAGAGGTTGAGGTTGCCCTGCAGGTAGCGCGAGGGAGTGGAGTGATCCCACCAATAGGCATCGTCCGGAAGCACATAGCCGAAGAAGGCCCCCCCACGCAGGAACCACGGCCGGAAGCCCTCCCGCACCAGGCAGTGCGGCCCCTCGGGCAGGAGGTCGAGAAACCCGGGCTCAAGGAGGCTGATGCCGGTGAACATGTGCGTCGCGGGCGCCTGGGAAGCGGAGCCGTCGACGCGGACACCGAGCATGGAGCGGACACGTCCGTCGGGGTCGAGCGTGAACCCCCCCCACCGACCCGCCTCCGGATCCGGGCGCAGCACCAGGGTGACGCCGGCGCGGCGCTCCCGGTGGAAAGCCAGGGCGGCCGACAGTTCGGCAGTGGTGACGATCTTGCCGTTCATGACCACGCAGGTGCGCTCACCGAAGAACCAGCGGGCGTGCCGCACACCACCGCCTGTTCCCAGGATCTGCCCGGTCTCGCGGCTCCAGGAGGCGCGCACGCCGAACCGGGATCCGTCGCCCACATGGCTCTCGAGCGCGTCGGCGAGGGTGAAACTGTTGAGGATCACGTCCTCGATGCCCGCCTTTTTCAGGAAGGAAAAGGCGTGCTCGACCAGGGGACGGCCACCCACGGGCAGCATGGGCTTCGGACGATCCTGTCCGAGCGGCCCCAGCCGCGTTCCGTGACCGGCCGCGAGAATCATCGCGCGCGGCGTCGGCATGGATTCACATCTCCCATTTGATATTGAAGAAGACCCACATGAAGGCAACGAAGATGAAGCCCAGGATCAGGGCCACGATCAGGCCGTAGACGACAGCCTGGAAACGGGCGCTGCGCTCGTCGGAGGTCTTGTGCAGGTTCTTCCAGAAGGTCTCGTTTCCGTCCTCGTCCTGCTGGATCTCGGACATCTCGGCGACGCTGCGCTTGCGCTGGCGCAAGGCCAGGTACACCGCCACGAACACGACGAACATCAGCAGCAGGCCCGCCGTCGAGACGACGATCAGCACGGTCTTCTGGGAGCCGCGCTTGTACCGGGACAAAACCGCCTCCTTGTGCTGCTTGGTGTCGGTGAGCACCTGCGGTGCGAAGTGGAACGTGTCGAGCAGCCCGGCGAAGTAGTGGATGTTGTTGTCGATGGAGTAGCCCGGCTGCCAGATCAGGCCCCGGTCGATGAGCGCCGACAGGTACTGCAGCGTGTGTCCGTCGAGGTTCTCGTTGCGCTGGGCCATCTTCACGGCCTGTTCCAGCAGCCGCGGGTTGTTCGTCTGGGCATTCACCCAGAAGGTCGAGTTCACCGTCGAGTTGGCCAGGGGCATGTAGAAGAGGCTGATCTGCATCTTGCGCAGGCTCTGGGGCTCATCGATGGCCACGCGCGCCTGGCCGAACATGTCGGTCAGGGGAATTTGGGCCGCGTACACCCAGGCATTATCACTGTATACATCAACATACATTGGTCCCTTGCCAAGACCGCGGAACGGGAACAGGAAGCTCGTGCCGGGCGGAAGGATGCGCGGAAAGTACGCCAGAAACACGTCGTCCTCGACGATGCCGACGTCGAAGTCCATCTCGCGGCGGGCTCCCCATGTACCGGCCGGGTCCTGGACCTGATACGAGATGTGGAAGGACACTCCGGGGGTCATCACATACAACGACATCGAAGCCAGTCCGAGGATGTCCGTCTCCAGATCGAACGGCACGCTCTTGCCCTCGGGCACCTCGATCATGCAGGGGTCGAGCTCGGGCTTGGCGAACGGCGGATTGCAATCCGCGTGGCGGGGAAGGCGGATGCGGCCGCGCAGCAGCTTCAGTTGCGCCCTGGCACGGACGGGCTCTCCCTGGACGTTGTGCGCCCGGAAGAACAGGACGTCGCGGAACGGCATCTTGAAGCCGCGTCCGTTGATGGGGTTGACCGAAACGATCACCCCGTCGGCGTCGGGCTTGAGCGGGCTGGTCTGCGTGCCCACGTAGTTGCCACCGTCTCCGCCGGGCGGGGCCTCGTGCACCCAGGCGAGCTTCTCGGGCTTATCGACGAGCTCAACGGAAAAGGCGATGGTCTCGTCGGCGTGGGGGCTCTCGACCACCATCTTGATGCGGTAGCGTCCGGGCGCCACCCTGGGCAACACCGTGTTGACCTCGACAGCCTGCGAGCCGGGGCCGGCGAAGCCTTCGCCGATGAAACGCTCGCTGTCGTCGGTCAAAAAATAGGCCTTGATGCGCACCGGCGAGGCCGGTTTGGAATACTTGCCCTGGCGCACCAGCACACGAAAGGCCGCGCGCGATCCTGGCTGCAGTTGGGACAGGCCGTACACACGAACCCAGCCCGTGATGTTCATGCGGGACACATGCACCCCTATGGCCAGCAGCACCGTCACCAGGATCGGGATGCCGATGATCAGGAAACGCTTCCACCAGTTGAGGGTTGAAAAGGGAAACCTGGAGATGGGTTCGAGCGCCGGTTGCTCTCCGGCCTCGGGCTGTTCCTCAGCCCCGGGCCGGGAATCAGCGGGTGACTTCCTTGAGGCAGGCATGCACGTCCTTGCAATCCTTCTGTTCCAGGCACTGGTTGATTTTCGACGAGCGGGAATCGCGACCGCTCTTGGCCTTGCAGGGAGCGACAATTTCCTGATCCACCAGCTTGGCGTAGTCGGCCGTGAGCTTTTCCATGACCTTGACGCACTCCTCGGCATCTGCCGGACACCCCGTGGGGTTGTACGTCTTGTAGTTTTCCTTCAGGCAGGTGATCAGACGGGTCTCGAGCTTGTCACAGTCGACCTTGGGCTTGCAGCCGAAGGCCAGCGGAAACAGCATCGTCAGCGCAACGGGAAAAATGAAAAAACGCCGCATCGAATTCCTCCTGGATCAGTCCCTGCAAATAGCATTTTTCCGCCCTTTCATCAACTTTATTTTTGAAATCAGTAGTATCGCTTGAACAAGACGAAGATCATGGACGGATACATGCCGAACTCGGAGCGGAGGGCTGCGCCGGTGGGAAGGCCGCCGGCGGTGAGCAGTTCCGGACGCCGGCCCACCGGCAGGAATCCACCGATCTGCAGCACGGTCTCGTCCGAAAGCAGGATCTCCACGGAGGTGGAGAAGTGGGCCGCGGGATCGGTCAGGTTCACCATGGCCAGCGCAGACCACTTGAGCTTCTCGGTCAGTTCCCACACGCCTCCTGCACCGAAATAGTACTGCCCCAGTGCGGAGATCTCCGCATACTGGGCCACCCGGGCAGACTCAAGAATCAGGGCGTATTCATCGGGATTACGGGTTCCGAAGCCGTTGTAGTGCAGCTCCGAAAACACATGCACGGCCCTTGAGAAATCGAAACTGTAGTCGACGCCGGCGACGGCACGGATGTAACGCTGGCGGAAACTGTAGTCGGCATCTCCGGGCTCGTTGTCCTCGTAATCCCAGGTAAAGGTCGCCTCGGAGCGGACCTTCCAGCGTCCCAGGGTGCCGGCGGTAAAGGCGCCCACCACCCAGTCGCCGCGAACCCAGCCGGCCAGCGCGCCCAGGTCGAACTCTCCCATGGTGGTGCGGAACCGCGCCGCCAGCGAGGAGGCGTCCCGCTCGAAGCGCGGCTCCCCGGGTGAACAACGCTTTCCCGACGGGGTCTGCCACACGGACGGAGCCATGGGATCGGCCGCCGTCGGAACCGACACATGCAGGCACGATGGCGCGCCCGCCACACCCACCAGTGCCAGCTCCGTGAAGGACCCAAGGTTGAAGTTCAGTCGCACCGCGTCCACCCCGGGTTTGAACTCCTTGTCGATGTCCAGCGGGGAGAACGGCGCCAGCAGATCCGCTGGCTGCCAGATGAAGCCCACACCAAAACTGACGGGCTGCCGTCCGACAAGAATGTCCACCGGACCCAGCCGCGTCTGGAAGTAGAGGCGATCCAGAGCGGCATTCCAGATCCTCCTCTGGGCGACGGCATCGGTGTACTGAAACGGGAGGGATCGCGGCGGCTCGGCCGTGGAGGAGGCCCCACCGGAGAACGCCGAAACCATGTTCGGCTCGGAGAAGAGGAAGAAGCCTGTCCTGGCCTGGATGTCCCACTTGAGGCGGTCCTCATGCCAGCGTCCGCTGAACTTCAGGCGTGCCTCACCGGCCCCGAACATTGCATCGCGGGAGCTCCATCCGAGCGCACCTACAGCGGGGGATCCCACGATCATGGGCCACGGCCAGGGCAGGTGCAGGGCCGTGCCCGAGGCCTTGAGTACGCCGTCGACATCGATGACCCATGGGTCGTCGTCCACGACCGTCGTCGCCCGCACTGGCGCCGGCAGGCAGAGCAACCACAGGACAGACACAAGGAGGGGGAACTTAGCCGCCGAAAACGCAGATCCCGTGGTCATGCCTCGACCTCTGCCGGGACGCGGTCCCCGGCGCCGTGTGCCTTGGTATCGTCGGAGGAGATCTTTCCATCGACAATGCGCACGATGCGGCGGGAGTAATCCATGACCATCGGATCATGCGTGGAGAACAGGAAAGTCACCTGGTGTTCGCGGTTCAGATCCGCCATCATCTGCAACAGCGCCGCGCCGGTGTGGGAGTCCAGGTTCGCCGTGGGCTCGTCTGCCAGCACCAGTTTCGGGTTGGCCACAACCGCCCGCGCCACGGCCACGCGCTGCTGCTGGCCTCCGCTCATGTCCATCGGACGACGGTGGCGCAGTTCGGCGAGCCCTACCTCGTCCAGGATGTCCAGCACCCTCTTCTTCCGCTCGGCGGCGGGCACTCCCTGCAGGGCCAGCACCAGCTCCACGTTCTCGAACGCGGTGAGCACCGGAACAAGGTTGTACGCCTGAAAGACGAAGCCTATCTTCCGCAGGCGCAGGTCGGCCAGCGCCGAATCGGAGAGCCTGGAGACATCCTTGCCGTCCACATGGACGCTGCCCCGGGTGGGTGTGTCCAGGCAGCCGATCAGGTTCAACAGCGTCGTCTTGCCCGAGCCCGACGGCCCGCAGATGGCCGTGAACTCCCCGGGCTCGATGGTCAGGTCGATTCCGTTGACCGCCTTCACCTCCAGCTTTCCCTGCTTGTACTCCTTGTGCACATCCTGCAATTCCACGATCGGGTGCGACATGTTGGATTCTCCTCGTAGAACCGGCGCTACATCTGCCGGAGGGCCTTGACCGGCAGGATCCGCATGGCCCGGAAAGCGGGCCAGATGGCGGACAGCACGGTCATGACAATGATGATTCCTGAAAGGGTCAGGCCGCTGCCCCAGCGAAGCACGGGGTGGATCCTGTCGGTGAAGGCGATGCCCTCCATCTCCATGACCTCTCCACCGGTCAGCGCCATCGGGTCGATCCCGACGCGGGCGAAATAATACACCAGCGGAAGCCCCACGGCGGCGCCGACGACCACGGCCAGCAATCCGAGCATGGTGCTCTCGGTCATGATCAGGTGGAAGATCGACGACGGCCGCATGCCCAGGCTCTTGAGGATGCCCAGCTCCCGGGTGCGCTCCATCACGGACATCAGCACCGTGTTCATGATTCCTGCGGCCACGATGCCCAGGATGATGAAGATGAAGACCTGCATGGACACATCGTCGACCCAGAGCAACTGGGTCAGCACCGGCAATGCCTCCTCCCAGTGGAGCACCGCCACGGGCAGGTCCGCGAGCTTGGCGGACAGCATGCGCGCTGCGTCCCGACTCGTCTCTGAAGGCATGAAGAAGGCCAGTTGGCTGATCGCTCTGCCCATCCCCAGCAGCGCCTGTCCCCGGGCAAGCCCGATCATGGCCGTGCCGCGATCGGAATCCCCGCCGATCCTGAACACGCCGGCCACGACGAAGCGCTCTTCCACCTTCTGGGAAAGGCCCGAGCAGGAGAGCACGACCTTGTCCCCCACATCCACCTTCAACAAACGCGCAGCCTTCTCTCCGATGAGGATGCCCGGCTCCCCGGAGGTCAGCCAGGCGCCGCGGACGATCTTGCGCGGGACGTCGCTGATCTTCTTCTCGTTCTCGAGATCCACGGCCATGAGGTTGTCCAGCATCACGGAGCCGTCCGCAGAACGCAGCAGCCCGGTGGTGAAGATCCGCTGGGTGACCACCCAACCCTCTGGAAGCGTTCCGATCCTCTCCAGCACCTTTTCGGGATGGGTGACCCTCAACTCCAGCGCCCGCTCCTTCTGGAACTCCGGTGCCTGGACAATGACATGTCCCGCCTGCATGCGAATGGCCAGATCAATCATGAGCTCGTGGGAGCCCTCGGTGAGGCCGACAAAAAACAGAAGCAGGGCGAAGCTCGAGCCGATCGCGAACAGGGTGATCCCTGTGCGGAACCGGCGACGCCAGAGGTTTCGAAAGGCCATTTTCAGCAGCAGCATGCCGTCCACTCCTTGGCTCGGGCGAACCCGTCAGACACCCGTCTGACGCAGCGCCTCCACGGGTTTGATGCGGGCCGCACGCACGGCCGGCCACACGGCGACGATCAGGCTCACCAGCGACATCAGCGCCAGCGGGACCGCGAAGCTCCGCACCGAGATCACCGTCCGCCAGACCGGATCGATGACCACTCCCTGATAGGAGAACCCCTCGGGCAGAAGGCTGGACATGTCCAGCCCGTATACATACAGGTACGAGGTGATCCCCAGCCCCAGGACCCCGCCCACGACCATCGACACGAGGGTCATCAGGAGCGTCTCGAGCATGATCAGCCTCGCCACGAAGAAGGGGCGCATGCCCAACGACTTCAGGACACCGAATTCACGGATGCGCTCGAACACGGACATGAGCATCGTGTTCATGGTGCCCAGCGCGGCGATCGCAAAGATGATCAGCAGCAGGATCGCTGTCGAGGCATCCTGCAGCTTCACCATCGACGCCATGGCCGGCTCCACTTTCTGCCAGGGCCAGGCCACCAGGTGAAGGCCCTTGAGCCGCTTCTGCAGGCCCTCCGCGACGGCGACGTTGTCCAGTGAATCCTTGATCCGGATCGCCAGTTCATGGATCTGCGGCGCCCCGGTCTTCGGATCGACGAGGTTCATCAACTCCGGGTCCCAGGCCATTCGCAGGTGCACGAAGGTCAGCGAACGGTCCATGCTGTCCAGACCGGAATTGAACATGCCGGCGACCTCGACCATCTCGTCCATGGGGAATCCCTCACGCGTGAGGATGTCCAGGCCCAGCCGGTCTCCGGGCTTCACCATCAGGATCCGCGCGAGTTGATCGCCGATGAGGATTTGCGGGACGCCCTGCCCATTGCGGTAGGTGTTGTTCAGATAGGTGCCGTCCACCACCTTGTCGACCATGGTGGTCACCTGGCTTTCCCGCGACGGATCCACGGCGATGATGCCGACCTGGGATGACGCCGTACGCACCACGCGAAAGACCGCGGTCGTGGTTGTACCCGCAGGTGTCGCCGGGGGCGGAGCGGCAGGGGGTGGGGCAGCAGGAGCCGCGTCCGCGGCAGGTGCCGCGTCCGGAGCCGCGTCCGCGGCCGGGGCCAGCATCGGGGTCGCATCCGCGGCCGGGGCCGCCGGGGCGAGCTTCTCCAGGCTGTCGATGTCGTCCGGATCCGTTTGTGCAGCGCCGTTGGCCTTCGGCGGCGCGGTGAGGTCCGCGATGTCGGCCGGACGCATCAGCAGCGACGACGCTCCGGCAGGGTCGCTGCGCACCACGCCGGAGATCTCGACGCGCTCGCAGGCGGGCTCGGCCGGAAGCGGTGAGAACCGAAGGATGCTGCCCAGATCCAGCCGCCACCGCTTCGCGGTCCGTGCGTCCACCAGGGCGGTGCACTTTTTCAGCGGAAGGCTCCCCGAGACGAGGCTCTGCAACCCGCCGTCGTGGGTCCCGATGGTCCCCACGTGCACCTCGAACTCGTGCTCGGAGGAGACCATCCCGCCGGTGTACACGCGGGGCGCCGCCTGGATCACCGCGGGGTCGGCCATCACGGCCAGGGAGGCCTCCTTCTCGGGGAAGGACAACTCAAAGCGCCTCTCCTCGAGATAGTCGGGATGATGCACCTGCACATGCCCCAGGTGTGATCGCGTGATGCCGCGGATCATCTCCCGGCTCACGCCCTCCATGAGGCCGTAGGTGGGGATGCACAGCGCCAGACCCGCGCTCATGGCAAAGACGGTGATCAGCGAACGACGGCGCTGGCGCCACAGGTTGCGCCAGGCCATTTTCCACAGCAGCAGGAAGTTGTACATCACGTCGGTGCCTCTTGAATTCCGGGGATCACATCTTCAGTCCGCGCAGCGTGAACATCCGGTCCGGGATGGCCACGTCGAAACGAACCTTGTCGTAGACCACTTCGGTGCTCTCGTTCTTGCCCGCGACCGTGAGGGTCATGCGCGTGGGAATGCTTCGGCCGTCCATCTTCTGGATGCGGTCGAAGGTCATCGTGCGCTTGAGGACGCCCTTGTCGGAGTAATACTGCGCCGACTCAGGGATCGAGTCGGCCCGCCGGATCTTCATGACGATCTTGCCCCACACCACCGGCGCGTTGGGCTTGGGCGCCAGCGACACCGTGATCGAGTCCTTCCCGTCGGAGCGGGACAGGCACTCGTAGTGGATGTACAACTGCGTCTCCTTGACGAGATCGTCGTTGGTGAAGTGGCTGCCCATCCAAGAATCGCCCATCATCGAGCTGCCCACCTTCACGATGCGATCGGTGCGGGGCATGTAATACCACACATTGTCGGAGACCTTCAGCGTGGACATGCCCTTGAGACGGCTGGGCTCGGTGATGCGCACGAGCATGTTGTCGCGGCCCGAGGACCAGAAGGTCATGCTCATCGTCGAGGTCTGGTCGGGTTTCCTGACGGTCATGGTCATCTTGCCGGCCGTGGTCTTGGCGAACATGATGCGATCGGCCTTGTCCACCAGATCACGCGTGTCCTTGGGACACTTGCCCCAGTTCTGGGCCGCTGCCGGTCGACCGAAGGCGGTTTGGAGAATGAGAATCAATGTTACAAATAGAAATTTCTTCATGTTCAGACTCCCTGCGGATCCCTGCCGTGCATCTGTGCCAGCTGCAGTTGGGCGATCCAGTCCGAAGGACGCTCAAAATCGGATTTTGTTTTCACGGGCTCCCCCAGAAACGGCGCGACAAATTCCAGGGCCGGTCCCGTCATCTCCTGGCCCGGATCGAGGAACCGGCGCAGAAACTCGAGCAGGAAACCGGTGAGACCGTCGGGATCGAAGCTGCGGCCTTCGGCCATCAACTCCAGCAGCCACGTGGAGATCGACATCATGAAACCCTGAATCATGTGCACCAGCAGGTGCACGGGCAGATCCTGCCGGATGACGCCGAGCCGCCGCCCGGTCTGCACAAAGCGCGTCAAAGTCAGCGTGGAGAACTGCATCATCTCGCGCAGGTGCTCGGGAAACATCGCCGAGATCTCCGGGTCGATCACCTCGCGGAGAAGCGCAAAGGCGGTGGGATCTAACTTCAGTTTAATAATCTGATGGAAGGCATCATGGGCAATCGTCCAAAATTTTGCGGGATCGTCTATGTCAAATATTTTTTGTACGATCTGTGGAAACCGGTCCATCAGGCGGCTCACCACCGTGATGAACAGATCCGCCTTATTGTCAAAATAATAATAAACAGCACCCTTGCTCAGACCGGCCCCGGCGATGATGCGGTTGAGCGACGCCTTCTGGTAGCCGTGACGGGCGAATTCTTCGAGCGCCACGTCCAGGATGCGACCTCGTCGCTCCTCGGGAAGCTTGAAGAATCGGGCGGTCGGCATCGTGGTCTCCGAAGATCCGGTGATGAGGTCCACTGAAAAAGAAAATCGATCCTGATTCAGACCGGCGGTCCAAACCATGGTCTAAGTGGTAGTCTTTCGTTGGTTCCCTGTCAAGACCCCCCGCCGAAAATGTGGAAAAATAATCCCGGCGGGCCTCCGGTGCGACTCAAGCATATATTATTGGGGGGCCAGTTGTCCGATGTCCCCGGCGGCCGGAATCTGGCATAAAATGATTGCGAAGGAGTATTTCCCGATGTCACTCCGATTTTCCCCTCGCCTGATTCGCAACCGCAAGGGCCAGGCCCTGGTGGAATCCGCCATTGTCATTCCGCTGATGACCTTCATCATCCTCGGGGTGGTCCAGCTCGGCATGATACAGCACGCCCGCCTGATGACGGAGTACGCCGCCTTCAACGCCGCCCGCGCCGGCATCGTCTGGAACGCGGACCGCTTCGTCATGCAGAACGCGGCCATCATCTCGCTGCTACCGACGATGGAAGGCCTCGTCAGCGAGACCTCGGCGGGCGACCCCGCCAAGATGATGATGCAGATCGTGCAGCGGGCCCTGATTTACCAGGCTCACCGCCGCGTGGCCCAGGCCTCGGACTTCATCCGCAACGGCACCGACGTGATCATCGGCATGCTCTCGCCGTCGATCCAGGGAGGAGCCGGCGCCTTCCGCGACGCTGTGCTCAACGCCGCCGAATCGGCGGCAGACACGGGGCTGCGAAACGCGATCAACGGCATCTTCGGAACTCAGGACATCGTCGAGGTGGAGATCGTGTCGCCCAAGCTCGGTGACTTCGGCGGCGTGCACTCCACCGAGATCACCTTCGACGACGTGATGTCCGACGACGCGGCCTGGGTGGACAAGACGCGCCTGAGCATCCGCATCACGTACCTGTACACCCTGCGCATCCCGTTCGCCAACCGCATCATCCACACGGCGTACATCGCCGGCCAGGTGGGACAGAACCTGTACGGCGCGGTCTGGAATCCGCAGACCCGCGCAGGGGAGACCGGCTTCCGCAACGTGGCCCCGCTGAACCTGGCCGGCCGCGGCACCCAGCTCACGCGCCAGCTCTGGCAGGCGGCCTCGCACGGGGTCTTCATGATCCCGCTGCGGGCGACCTATTCCATGCGCATGCAGTCCAACCCCTATCGCCGCTCCGTGGCCATACGGTAAGGGAGACAAGATCATGACTCGCACCATGAAGCACCTCATCGAGAACAAGAAAGGCCAGGCGTTCCCGCTGGCCGCCATCGGCGTGTTCATCATGGCCCTCTCGGTCATCGCCACCATGAACCTCGGGCAGGCCATCCACGAAAAGATCAAGCTCCAGGGCGCCGCCGACGCGGCCTCCTACTCCCTGGCGAGCATGGAGGCCCGTGCCTTCAACTTCGTGGCCATGCTCAACCGCACGATGGTGGTCAACTACAACACCGCCATGGCCGTCCAGAGCTACTACAACTATGCGGGGTTCTGCCTGTTCCTGCTGGGATCGGTGCGCGACCTGCTCGCCTGCATGGTCAGTTCCCTGGACTTCGGGTGCACCTACATCAAGCTGCCTCCATGGCTTAACGCCGCATACTGCATCCTGAAGGCCATATTCACTGCGGTGAACCAGATAGTCAGCGCGATCCTGAGGGTCGTCGACTATCTGGTCAACAAGCTTCCCGTGCTGGGTCTGCACAGCATCTCGGCGGGGGTGGCCGATGCCTTGGGCTTGATGAACAAATACATGCTCTGGCAGATGCAGTTGATCCGGCTCGCGCTGGTCAACGCGCACATCCTTTCGGGCATGCACCAGGTCGTCTCCGACAACTACATCCATCCACAGACCGGCGAGTCCAAGTGGCGGTTCGAGTTGACGCCGTGGATGTTCCTGAACATGGCGCTGAACACCCTCGAGTACCGGGCCGCCTTCGACCGCGGCGCCGGCGTCAACGCCAGCGCCTTCGACCTGCTGCTGCTGGGCTGGCGCGACTACGGCGACTTCGGAAAACGCCAGACCGACGCCAGCAAGGACGCCGTGCGCATCATGTCCGAGATCGCCAACGCCACGCGCTCCCACGCGGCGATCTACAACCGCAAGCGCGGCCTGTTCGCCTCGTGGATCGTGTCCAACATCTTCGGTGACAAGATGGGCGCCACCAAGCTCATCCCGACGGGCAGCGACTCCAAGCCCAACCCCGATGTGCGCAAGATCCGCTCCGCAGACAACTACGAGCTCGGCGACGTGCTCGCCTCCGACGACTACCTGACCCGCGGCTGGGGCATCGCCACGGTGGGCATCTCGGTGGTGTTCGCCCAGTCCTCCACGATCAAGGGCATCGCCCACGCGATCACGGCCTATGGCGAGGACTCCTCGGACAACAACCGCAAGCACTACGGCTACAAGAACAACAACGGCGACCCGGCGCACCCCAAGGGCGGCTACAGCGGCCTGATCGTGATCCCGCCGATGAAGAAGAGCGCCAAGAAGAGCATTCAGAAGGAAGTCGACTGCAGCCTGATGGAGAAGCACAAGTGGATCGGCATCTCCCCGTACTTCAAGTTCATGCCCATCGCCGACCACAACAGCGACTATGGCCAGCCCAGCACCTGGATCTTCCTGAACATGCCGCCTGAGAAGTTCCAGACCGGCACCGGCGTCGCGGGCCGTCCCTGGCACAAGAAGTTCACCTTCAACCATGGCGGCGGGGACAAGTTCTCCCAGGACAACCTCGGCACCGGCCAGGCCGGTGAGCACGGCGGCCACAGCGCCGACCTCGACACCACCATCGGCGGCGAGCGCAACTCGATGTCCCTGTTCGGCATGCACCTCGAGGGCCTCAACGTCATCTCGCGCGGCATGGTCTACTACCACC
>PHAZ01000355.1 GCA_002841825.1 Deltaproteobacteria bacterium HGW-Deltaproteobacteria-22
GGCATCTGATTCCATGAACACCACCGCCCTCCGCAACCGCCTCTCGCGCTTCTTTGCGCACCCGGGCACCGACCTCGCGGTCGCCGCGCTCATCATCCTGAGCGTCGTGCTCACGGTGTTCGAGGCCTCCTGTCCCGTCGGCAGCGTTCAGGAGCTGAGGTTCTTCGTGGTCGAGTCCGTCATCACGGGCATCTTCATCGTGGAGCTCAGTCTTCGTTGGTATTGTGCCCGCAGCACCCGGGCGTTCTTCTCCGAATACTGGATCGACGTGCTCTCGATCCTGCCCATCGTGCGCCCCCTGCGCATCCTGCGCATCCTGCGAGTGGCCCGCATCGTGCGCGTCGGCATCATCTTCACGCGCCGGGGCCGCCGCATGGCGTCGCTGATCCACGAGAGCCTCATCGAGAACCTGATGGTGTTCGGCGTGCTGCTGGGCTTCCTGCTGCTGGGTGCCGTGGGCATGCTCGTGGCCGAGCGGGGAAACCCCGACTTCTCGTCGTTTTCGCACAGCACCTGGTGGAGCCTGTTCACGCTCATGGCCGGAGAGCCCGTGGGCGCCAGCCCAACCACCACCGCCGGACGATTCATCACCGCCGCGGTCATGATCGGCGGCTTCACGCTCTTCGCGATGTTCACCGGCGTCATCTCCGCGGTCATGGTGACGAGGCTGCGAAACCAATGGGAGGCCCGCGACATGGAACTGCACGAACTTCGGGATCACACCATCATCTGCGGGTGGAACCGCTCCGCGGTCACCATCATCCAGGAGATCCAGCGGGACGAGAAGACCCGGAACATGCCCGTCGTCCTCGTCGCCGAGCTCGAGGAGCCCCCGGCCTTCGCGTCGTGGGGCTGCCGCATCGAACTGCTGTACTTCGTGCGCGGCGACTACACCTCCACGGCCGTGCTGCAGAAGGCCGGCATCGACCGCGCCGCGGCCACCGTGCTGCTTGCCGACAAGAGCCTGCCCCGCACCGACCAGGACCGCGACGCGCGCACCCTGCTGGCCGCCCTCACCATCGAAAAGCTGCGGCCGGGCATCTTCACCTGCGCCGAGCTGCTCCGACGCGAGAACATCGAGCACCTCTCGATGGCCAAGGTCGAGGAGATCGTCATCGGCGACGAATACATGGGCCACCTGATCGCCCACTCGTCACGCACCCGGGGCGTCATCAAGATCGTGGACGAGCTGCTGACGGCCTCCCGCGGCAATCAATTTTACAAAATCGCCACTCCTGCCCACCTGGTCGGCAAGACCTTCTTCGAGGCCCTCCTCGACATCAAGAAGACGAAGAACTCGATCCTGGTGGCGGTGGAGGCCGGACGGAACGAGTCTGCCACCGAACTGATGACCAATCCGCCCAACGATTACGTGCTGAATCCGTCCGATTCCCTGGTCCTGATCGCCACATCCGATCCGGAGAGCCGGAATTCCTGAACCGGGAACACCGGTATTTGAAAAAAATGTTGAAAGAAAACTCATGTTCCACTATAAATTGGAGCCCGAGATCGGCCGAACCGGCGGATCGACGCATGCCGCAGAAAGGTGTACCCCATGAGCGACAAACGTGAAAACTCCGTACTATTTTCCCTCAAGGAATTGCGCAAGATTGAGAAAGATCGCGTTTCGCAACAGGAAGAGGACGATCGCAAGCGAGCCGATGAGGAGCGTCGGCGTGCTGAGGAAGAGGAACGCCGCCGCAAGACCGAGGAAGAGCGCCGCATCCGCGAAGAGGAAGAGCGCGTACGCCGTGAGGAAGCCGCCCGCAAGGCCCAGGCCCAGCAGTCTGATCTGCAGACCCAGGTCGCCGCCGAGCGCGAGCGCATGCAGCAGCAGTTCCAGCAGCAGATGATGATGGAACAGCAGCGCCTGCGTGACCAGATGATGAACGAGATGTCCGCGATGCAGCCCGCCATGGCCGCCGGCGCCCCCGCCCAGAAGCAGGGCAAGGGCATGATGGTCGGCATGATCATCGGCATGGTCGTGCTCGGCGCCTTCGCCGCGTTCGCCTTCGTCAACGGCAACTCCAAGGAGGAAGCCGCCAAGAAGGAAGCCAAAGCCGCACAGGAAGATGCGAAGAAGACCTCCGACAAGATGCTTGGCCAGTTGAAGGAACTCAATGACGGCCAGATGAGCATTCAGACCAAGCTCGATCAGGCCCAGGAAGAGAACAAGGCCCTGAAGGAAAAGCTGGCCAAGGCCGAGGAAGAAGCCGCCGCCCTCAAGGCCCAGGCGAACAACCCGGAGCCGCCCGACTCGGGTTCCATGAAGCCCCCGCGTGACAACGGATCCTCCGGCATGCGTCCCCCTCCGATGGGCATGGACGCCCCCCCGCCGATGACCATGCGCTGCAACCCCAACGATCCCACCTGCTTCGAATAGCCGATCCTTCCTGAAAGAGAAAAAGCCAGACCAGCCAGACCAGTCAGACCAGTCAAGTCTTGATTCTCTTGCGGATTCATGAAAAACTGCCGGTCATGCGTCGAACCGGTTTTCATCTCTTCCTGGTGCTGCTGTTTTCCGCAGCGACCTGTCTTCTGGTCGCGTGCGACCCGTCGCCGGGGCCCCTGTTCCTGGAGTACTGCATTCCCATCACCGTGCAGGAAAATCTGAATCCGGCAGGGCCGATCCCGCCCACTGTGGGCGTGGTGCTCGACTACGAGACGCACCCCAGCGCGCCGGTGGCCGGCTCCGACTCGGTGAAGTCGTTCCTGATCGCCACCGAGGTGCCCGTCTCCATCATCGAGAACGACACGGTCCCCACCGGCAAGATGGTGCTGCAGGAGACCAGCCTGGCCATCGTGGACTCCCTGTCGGTCGATCCGACCGAGCCCGTGGCCGCGCGCGTGGCGTTCGCGAATCTGCCCGTGTGGGCCGTCCCCGACGCGACCAAGCTCGTGCCCGGGCTGCCGCTCCAGGGCATCCTCGGCGGTGACATCCTGCGCAAGTTCGCGGCGCGGTTCAGCAGCCCGCCACGGGCAATGACCTTGCCGAAGACGGCCACGCCGTCATCGCCTACCAGTTGTCCGGCGGCGGCGAATTCATCGTGGACAACAAGGTGTACGACCTGCCCGCCACCCGCGTGACGGTGCAGGTGTGCATGAACCCTGATCCGTTCCCTCTGCGGCCCGACGATCCGACCATGGCGCCGGCCGCCGTCAACGGTCGCTACCCCGTGTCCGGCATCGACATGTTCGCGCTGGTGGCCACCGGTTCCCCCCAGATGCTCACGACCGAGAGCGCGTTCGAGCGGATCACCTATCAAATGGAGACCAACGGCCTGACCCCGGCCGTCGAGGACGTCTCCGTGCCGCTGCCCGAAGGCGTGCAGCAGACCCAGCGCATCGTGAATCTCCCCCGCATGGCCATCCTCGGCGGCGTCTCGTCGAGCATCGGCGCCTGCGCGGAGCTGGCTCGCCGCCGCGGCCAGGAGTACGCCCGGCGCAATCCCACGCTGACCAACCCGTTCCCCCGGGACGCCGAGCTCTCCGGCGCGGCCGTGGCCGAGGTGGATCTGCAGAAGGAAGGCGGCGCCAACTATTTCTCGGTCGCCGCGATCCGGTCGACCACGTCCTACTGGCAGGGCCTCTGGGCCGAGACGCTCCCGGACGTGCCCCAGATCGACCTGATCCTGGGCCACAGTTTCCTCAGTTTCTTCGAATTCACCATCGACTATCCGCAGAGCCGCATGATCTTCCGCTGCCTGTCCTACGACTGCGCCAACGCTGCCCGCCCCTGCTGCCGCACTGGCGGCGCCTGCACCTGCCCCAACAATGACCCCTGCTGCCAGTTGTACAGGTTCAAGAAATAGTTGCGGATGTGCTTTACGTTTAAAGTCCGATATAAAAATAATTGAGATATTCGTACAGCATCGACAGCGTGAACTGGCCGTACCACCCGTCGTCGTCATGCATCAACGCAGCCGAGGCCCCCGGGCCGATGCTGTGAATCGCCCAGCCATCGGGCCATTCGGGCCGGCTCTCCAGGCGTTTGAGCTGCTCCAGTGACAGATGATGCATGTAAGCGCCCTTCACCACGGCCCCCGTCGCCACCGAAGACTTCGATCCGTCCAGCGGCCAGGTGATCTCGTTGCGCATGAACAGCGCGGCGTTGTAGCCCCAGCCACCGTCGAGCTCGTCCTGGGAAAAGGCCACGCCGGGGAGGTCCATGCGCAGCACGGCCGCGCGACCGGCATCACCGTTGAGGCGCAGGCCGCCGCTGAACTCCATGGGGTTGAGATAGGCGGCCTGCTCCGTGCGCGGGGTCTTTTGGGGCTCCACACGCACCCCCAGGTTGTTCGCCTGGAGCGACAGCAGCACCGTCCACGTGCCACGCGTGTCGACGGTCACGCCGACGCCGGCGCCCAACCCCAGCGCACAGGAGGCGTACCCCATAAACAGTATTGGAAAAATGCGGGCGAACATCACGAGGGCCCTCCGAACTTCCTGTACGAACAGGACCTCCGGTCCATTCATCTCCAACCCAAAGATCGTTGCCAGATGTTCACGTCCCCTGCCCATTCCTTGCGTCCGTCCTCGTTCACGCTCGCCGCCACGGTGACGAAGCCCTATCCAACCCGTCGAAGCACCTGGCAGCAATGTGGCGGACCGGTGTCGGACCGTCCCAGGTGCATGCCGTCAAAGTGGCGGACCGGTGTCGGACCGTCCCA
>PHAZ01000016.1 GCA_002841825.1 Deltaproteobacteria bacterium HGW-Deltaproteobacteria-22
CGCAGCAGATGCGGCGAGGTATAGGCACCCACGCGCAGGCCGGCAGCAGCGGCCATGGCCTCGATAAAGGCAACCGTCGAACCCTTGCCATTGGTGCCCGCGCAGCTTACCACCTGCCGCGCCGGGCGCTGCAACGCCATCGCATCGGCAACCGCGCGCACCCGCTCCAGGCCCATGGCAATGGCCTGCGGATGCAGTTGCTGCTGGTAATCGAGCCATTGGGTGAGGGAACGCGTGATCATGGCGCGCAATTCATGGCCTCTCTGGCGCAGGGCGGCTGGTAGGCGCTCAAAAGCTCACCGTTCAAGGAGCGTTGTCGCTCGCGCCCGGCGCATCCTCGCCCGCGACGATGGGCTTGCCGTCTTTCCAGGTGACGGCGTACTGACCCAGCCGCCGCTTTTTCTCCAACGTCTTGCCGACGGCCTGCAGGAGCGTTTCCAACTGCCGCTGCCCTTCCGGAGATGGCGTGGTTTCTTGCTTGGTGTTCATCGTTTGGCCTCCAACAGCAGAAGCTGGGGCAGCAAATCGTCGTAAACGCCTTCAAGGTTGTTCAACACGTCATCGTTGCTGTATCGGATCACTTGCAAGCCAAGTGCGTTGAGAAATTTGGTTCGCTTTGCGTCGTATTCAACGCTTTGCGCATGGCTATCACCGTCGATTTCCATGACAAGTTGCAATTCCGAGTAGTAAAAATCGACGATGTAGCGACCGATAGGCTTCTGACGGAGAAATTTGAAACGGGCAAATTGTCTTTTGCGCAGAATCTCGCGCCAGATCATCCGTTCCGCAGGTGTTGGGTTACCGCGATTCTGGCGGGCGAGCGCGGTCAGTTTCTTGTCATAGGGAAGGAAACCCTCCCCCCGCCCTCCCTTGTCAGGGAGGGAGCTGGCGCCGTCGCACTTGGCAGATTGCGACTGACCATCGCCCCCTTTCTCCGTGTCGCGAAGAAGGCTTGAACTTCCCCCCTGACAAGGGGGGACTGAGGGGGGTTGCTGCTGATCCCGCCGCCGTTGGAGCACACGTTGCCCAGATCCGCGCGGCCGCCGAAGGTGCTGTGAACGACGTAGACGGGCCGGTCCTCGAACTGGTCGAACACGCGGATGCCCGCGCCACCGACGTCGGGGCCGGTCGGGGCGCAGGAGTTGCCGAAGAAACGGCTGTTGATGACCTTGAAGCGACCTCCGCGGACCCAGATCGCGCCACCCCCGTCATACTCGTCCTCGTTTTCCGAGTTGCCGTCGACAAACGTCAGGTTCTGCACGGTCAGGCGCGGGTGATCCTGGTCGTTGCAGTGGGAGGTGGTCCAGACCTGGTCCGGATCGCAGGTGTTCATGTACAGGATGCGTCGGCGGTCGCCCCCGGAGAGGGCCACCTTGCCGCCCCCGTCGATCACGATCTCGGGGCCCGTGTCGTTGCGGATCTTCGCGGTCTCGGACAGTTGGATCGTCACCGGATCCGGCCCGCAGTTGAACGTGATGATGCCGCCTTGGGCGATGGTGGAGACGACGGCCTCGGAGGTGCAGCTCCCGGGGGTGCCGTCACCGATGACGTGGTCGGGAACGGACGTGTCCGCGAGCATGGCCTCTTCCGGGATCGGGCAGGCGCCGTCGGGGTTGCCCGCAGTGGGCATGTCGTCGGTGATCTCGATATAGTCGATGTCGGTGAACCAGCGGCCGCCGCCACCGTCGTCACAGGAGGAGAAGGCTGTGAGCAAGAGGCAAACGGGCATTACAAGGTGGCGGATTTTCATGGGCTCACTCCTGAGGATGCAATGGATTCGTGGACAACTCCGGCACCGTACGACTTCCTGCCACGCGTTGGGACATCCAAACGCCTACAGCGCCTCGAGACCGTCGATCACGCGCTCGTACTCGGACGCGACCACGCAGGCGGAGATGGACTTCGCCTCGCAGGTGAAGTTGACCAGCACCAGTTGGTTCTTGTGGAAGAAAAAGAAGAACTCGACCTGGTGGGTGCGGGTGCGGCCGGTGATCCGCATGGCCTCGGCGCCCAGCGCCTGCGCGCTCTTCGGAGGGTCGAGCGTGATCTTGCGTGAGGCGGCGATGCCCTTGATCCGGGCGGTCCAGGTGGCCAGCGTGTCCCCGGTCTTCTTCGGGGTCGCGGTGATCACGATGCGCGCACCTGCGGGGTGGTACCAGTGCACGCTCTGGGGCAGGTAGGCGTTGGGCTCGGCCGACAGCCAGGTCTTGGGAAAGGGTACGCGGATCCTGGCGGCCTTGATCGTGACGGGCCCGGAACGTGTCTGGGCGACGGCCGTCCCGGCAAAGCCGGAAACCGACAAAACGATGAAAACAAGGGATGAAAGGAGACGGCCATGAACCATGACCACAACGGTAGGCGAACTAGCGGATGGCGTCAACCACTTTCGGCTCTTCGACCATGTCCGCAGCCAGGCCGGCTTCGCGGCGGGCGCGGTACAGCACGAACTGCAGCGTGTTGACAAAGCTCTGCAGCATCTCGTCGGAGAGGTCGCCCATGTTGGCGATCTGGAAGTACGTGTCCGTGAGGATGCCCTTGCACCCGTAGATGATGAATCCGTAGCCCTTCATGCGATCGTACAACTCGGAATAGGTGATGTACTCCGGCACCTTCACGATGGTGAGGGTGGAGCTCCGTTGTCCGGCGACGTCCAGGAAGGTCAGGCCCATGGAGAGGAAGTTCTCGCGCAGGAAGCGGTTGCGCTCGCGGTACAGTTCCCAGCGGCTCTCCACGCCGTCCTCGAGCAGCTCGTCGACGGCCGCGTCGAGGGCGAAGAAGCCGTTGACCGCAGGCGTGAACGGGGTCAGTTCCTCCTCGATGGCGTACTTGCGGTAGCGTTTGAGGTCGAGGTAATACACGCGGGGCCGCACCGTCTCGATGACCTTCCAGGCGCGGTCGTTGACGCACACGAACGCGACGCCGGCGATGGCCTGCATGGCCTTGTTGGCCGAAGACAGGCAGATGTCGATGTTGTCGCGCACCACGTCGAGATCCTCGGCGCCCAGGGACGACACGGCGTCGACGAGCAGCAGGCGGTCGTACCGGCGGCAGATCGCGCCGATCTCGCCGATGGGGTTGATCAGGCCCACGGAGGTCTCGTGGTGGGCCAGCATGACCGCGCAGATCTCAGGATCCGCGGCGAGCTTGGCCTCGACGGCGGAGACGTCCATGGGGTTGCACCAGCCGAAGTCCAGCACTTCCATGTTCAGGCGGTGCACGGTGGCGACCTCGCGGTAGCGTTCGCCGAAGGCGCCGTTGATCAGCACCAGGATCTTCTTGTCCTCAGGGATGGTGGAGGAGATCGTGGCCTCGATGCCCGAGGTGCCCGAGCCCGTGATCAGCACGACCTCATGGCGCTCGTCGCCGCGGAAAACCTTCTTGAGCTTGCTGCGCAGGTTGCGCACGAGCACGGCGAAGTCGGTGTCGCGGTGACAGGTGTCATGATGCACCAGCGCCGCCTTGACACGCGGGGTCGTCAGCACGGGACCGGGGTTGAGCAGGACGTATCCCGGGGTTTCCTTGTAGTTCAGAATGCCCTTGATATATCCCAACACACGCGCGCTGTTTTTCAAATTTTCCATGAGCCGTTCCTTTCGTCCGCACTGCCCTCGCGGGCTTGGCCCCAGTGCTGCATTTGGCATGCCAAGTCCTGACAACCCGCGTCAATTACATTATTTCTTCATGAGTTTCAAGAGAAATACGTTAAAAATCAAAGGGGATTTATAGTTGCATATATATGCAACCTTCCACTTTCTCGTGAAAGAATTCGCAGGTGACAGGTTCCGTCAGAATATGTGTCAAATCTCTGACACCCGGGTGTCAGATCCATCAGTTTTCAGGGGAGCTGCTGGTACTCGTCGGTGGTGGCGCGGTTGACGATGGCGGCGCGGGCGAGCTTGTCGGCGAGCTCGTTGCCCTCGTGGCCGGCGTGGCCCTCGATCTTGATCAACTTGAGGCGGGGAAACTCGCGCGCCTTCCTGCGCAGGGACATCACCAACTCGGTGTTGGCCTTGGCCTTCCAGTTCTGGGTGAGCAGCCCCAGCGCGTAGGCGCTGTCGGAGTACAGGTTCACCGGACGCGAGGGATCGCGGATGGCCTCTAGGGCGCGCAGGATCGCGGTCAGTTCGGCGATGTTGTTGGTGCACGCATCGCCGAGCCAGCCCGAGATCACGCGCTGGGTGTTGCCCGCGCGCAGCACGACCCCGTAGCCCCCCGGCCCGGGGTTGCCCGAGCAGGCGCCGTCGGTGAACACAATGATGGGTTCTTGAAGGGAGTTCAAGGTATTACCGTCGAATTCTGACCCGGCGTCAGCCGGCCATCTGAGGCACCTGCAAAAGGGTGCCGGATCATCCCTATGCGTCCTGGATCGTGACCGTCATTTCGACGCGATCCCGCGGCATGTCCTTGGAGTTGCGGTCCAGATCGGCGATCTTGTCGACGACCTCCATGCCCGAGCTCACCTTGCCGAACGCGGTGTACTGGCGGTCCAGGAACTTCGAGTCACCGTGGCAGATGAAGAACTGGGAGCCCGCGCTGTTGGGGTCGCTCGAGCGCGCCATGGAGAGGATGCCCCGCAGGTGCGGGGTTTCGTTGAACTCCGCGTCGATGTTGTAGCCAGGGCCGCCGGTGCCCGGGGTGCCGCGTCCGTTGGGCTTGGAGTTGGGGCAACCGCCCTGGATCATGAAGCCCGGAATGACGCGATGGAAGATCGATCCGTTGTAGAAGCCGCTTTCGGCGAGCTTGATGAAGTTGGCGACGTGGTTGGGCGCCTTGTCGTTGAAGAAATCCAGCACGATGTTGCCGAACTTGGTGTTGATGACTGCTTGTTTCATGGGGGATGATCCTTTCGTTGGTTGTGGTTATTCCATGGTGGACAGAATCCGCTCGGCGACCTGATCCGGATTCAGTCCGAAGTGTTTCACGACATCGCCCTCGGGGGCGCTCTCTCCGAAGGTGGACAGGCCGATGCGCTCCGGGACGCCAAAGCCCGCGAACAGGCGGCAGGTGCCGGCCTCCAGCGCGATCTTCCGCTTGGCCGGGGAGTTCTTGACGAGCCCCGGCAGCGTGCCCGGATCGGTCAGCGACAGCATCGGCACGCTCACGACCTCGACGGCCACCCCGCGGGCGGCACACAACTTCGCGGCCTCGATCGCCACGTGCACCTCCGAGCCGCTGGCCAGGAGCTGGACCTTCGCGTCGGACGCGGGGGCGACGACGTAGCCGGTCAGGTGCTCCGGCTCGCGGATGGAGCCCGCCAGTTGGGGCAGGTTCTGCCGGGTCAGCAGGATCGCCGTGGGGCCACAGTTGGTGCGGGCGTACTGGTAGGCCGCCACACACTCGTTGCCGTCGGCCGGCCGGATCACGCTCAGGCCCGGGATCAGGCGCAGCGCGTCGGCGTGCTCCACGGGCTGGTGGGTGGGACCGTCCTCGCCGACATGGATCGAGTCGTGGGTGAAGATCCAGATCACCGGCAGCTTCATCAGCGCCGAGAGACGGACGGCTCCCCGCATGTAATCGGAGAACACCAGGAACGTCGCGCCGTAGGGCAGGACCTGTCCGTGAAGCGCCATGCCGTTGACGATGCCGCCCATGCCGTGCTCGCGGATGCCGAAGTGGATGTTGCGGCCTTCGGGGCGCTCTGCGGAGGTGGCGATGGAGACGTCGATCCAGGTGTTGTTGGACGGGGCAAGATCGGCCGAGCCGCCGAACAGCCGTGGGTCGGCCTTGGCGATGGTCTGCAGGATGCGGCCCGAGGACTTGCGCGTGGACTCCGAGGCGCCCACGGCCCAGATCGGGTATTCGGGCATGCCCGGGACCTTCCCGCTCATCAGGTTGTACTGCGCGAACTTCTCGGGGCTGGCCGCGGCGAAGGCCTCCAGACGCCCGTTCCATGCGGCGTACGCGGCGGCGCGGGCGGCCATGGTGGACTCGATGTGCGCGACGACCTCCGGGGCCACCGAGAACGCCTCGCCATAGGCATAGGCGATGCGCATCTGCTCGATGACATCCTTGCCCAGCGGGGAACCATGACACTCGGCGGTGCCCTCCTTTTTCCCCGCGCCGCGGCCGATCTTCGTATGACAGATTAATAGTTTCGGTTTTCCTTTACCATTTTTAAGAAGGTTTTCATAGGCCAGTTTGATGATCGCCGGATTCTCGGCCTCGACCTCCTCGCAGGCCCAGCCCAGCGCCGTGAAACGGCCGGCGGTGTCCTCGGTGAAGGCGATGTCGGTGGAGCCCTCGATGGAGATGCGGTTGGAGTCGTAGAACACGACCAGCCGGTCGAGCTTCTGGTGGCCGGCGAAGGAGGCGGCCTCCTGGGTGATGCCCTCCATCAGGTCCCCGTCGGAGGCCAGCACGAACGTCCGGTGGTCGCAGATCCCGGGACCGAACAGGGTCCGGACGCGGCGCTCCGCGAGGGCCATGCCCACGGCGTTGGAGAACCCGGCGCCCAGCGGCCCGGTGGTGGTCTCCACGCCCGGCAGGCATCCCACCTCGGGGTGTCCGGGCGTGCGCGAGCCGAGCTGGCGGAACTTCTGCAGATCCGCGGTGGTGACCCCGAAACCATACAGGTGGAGCATCACGTACAGCAGCGAGGAGCCGTGCCCTGCCGACAGCACGAACCGGTCGCGGTCGGGCCAGTCCGGGTGCGCCGGATCCATCTTCATCAGGTCGTGGAACAGCGCATAGGCCATGGGGGCGGCGCCCAGCGGCAGGCCAGGGTGTCCGGACTTCGCCTTCTCGATGGTCTCGGCGGCCAGCATGCGGATGGTTTGAAGGGTTTTTTCGGTCGACGGATGCATGGAATCTCCTGGTTCGTGAAAGCGCCTCCCTCAGGTGGCGGAGGCGGTCTTGTCGGCTTTTTCGGACATCTCCGCGAAGTACTGGCGCGTCAGCGACAGCACCTTGGGCGCGAGCATACACAGGGCGAGCAGGTTCGGCAAGGCCATGAACGTGATGGCCATGTCGGCAAAACCCCACACGAGCTTCATCGACTGCACCGCGCCCACGAAGATGACGATGGAAAACACGATGCGGTAGATCAGCACCGCACGGGGGGAGTCGATCAGGAAGGTCACCGCCCGGTCCCCGTAATAGGACCAGGAGATCGCCGTGGAGAGGGCGAACAGGACCGTGGAGATCGCGACCACCTGCTGGCCGAACCAGGCCATGCCGATGGGGGCCAGGCCCGACTCGAACGAACGCGTGGTCAGCACCGCGCCGTCGAACTGGGGCGCCAGTCCCGTGGCGTCGGGCGCGTGGAGGCCACCCACGACGATGACCAGGGAGGTGAGCGTGCAGATCAGCACGGTGTCGATGAAGGGCTCGAGCATGGAGACCAGACCCTCGCGCACGGCGTACGGGGTCTTGGCCGCCGCGTGGGCGATGGGGGCGCTGCCCTGCCCGGCCTCGTTGGAGTACAGGCCGCGCTTGATGCCCCAGATCATCGCGGCGATGAAGCCACCCTTGAGGGCGGCCTCGCCGGTGAAGGCGTCGCGGATGATCAGGGCGAACGCGGAGCCGACCTTGTCGTAATTGACCAGCAGGACCAGCAGACCGCCCAGGATGTAAAACGCGGCCATGAACGGCACCAGTTTGGACGCCACCGAGCCGATGCGGCGGATGCCGCCGACGATGACCAGGAACACCAGCACGGCGATCACCAGCCCCGAGAGCCATGTGGGGACCGAGTAGGCGCCATGGAGCGCCTGGGCCATGGAGTTGGACTGGGGCATGTTGCCGGTGCCGAAGGAGCAGATCACGGTGCCCACCGCGAAGAGGACGGCCAGCACGCCCGCGAAGCGGCCCAGTTTGCCGGTGAGCCCCTTCTTGATGTAGTACATCGGTCCGCCCGCGACCATGCCCTGGGAGTCCGTCTCGCGGTAATGCAGCGCCAGGGTGCACTCGGCGTACTTCAGCGCCATGCCCAGGAACCCCGTCATCCAGATCCAGAACGCCGCGCCGGGTCCGCCCCAGGCGATGGCGGTGGCGACGCCGGCGATGTTGCCGATGCCGACGGTGGCCGAGAGCGCCGCCGAAAGCGCCTGGAAGTGGGTGATGTCGCCGGGATTCTCGTCCTTGTGGAACTGTCCCGACACGATCCGCAGGGACAGTCCGAACTTGCGGAACTGGATGGCCTTCAGCAGGATGGTGAACATCAGGCCCACCGGAATCAGCAGGGCCAGCAGGACCATCGGACCGACAGTGTCGTTGTAATAGTTGATGAAGTTCTCGAAGGCTTGCATTTCCGCTCCGATCTCAATCTCAGGACACGGTGGTCTCGACCCAGGCCAGGAAGTCCGCGTTGCCCCACACGACCGGCAAGGCGATGATCTCGGGCACCTCGTAGGGATGGACCGGACGGACGGCCTGCTCGATCTGCGGCAGGAGGTGGCGTCCGGTCTTGATCACGCACAGGCACTCCGCCGCGCTCTGGAAGGCGCCCTGCCAGAAGAACTGCGACTGCACCGCAGGCACGATGTTGACGCAGGCGCAGAGCCGCAGCGCCAGCAGGCGGTCGGCCACGGCCTCGGCGGTCACAATATCGGGTGTCGTCATCAGCACCACGACGGGTTCGAAGGTCATCATGGAAGGGGCCTCCAGAAAAAAAGTTCGCGCGCATTATGCCCCAAGTGGGTCTGTCGAATCAACCCGGCATTTTCCGATTGACAATGCTTCGAAACACCATTAGATCAGGGTCGCCCCCGGTTCCCTGTGAAACGAGGGTCTGCGAGGATGGCGGAATTGGTAGACGCGCTAGCTTGAGGTGCTAGTGGACGTTGTCTGTAGGGGTTCGAGTCCCCTTCCTCGCACTACCAGAAGAGACAACTGAAAAGACGAAATGGATCGGAAACGATGGACGCGTGTGCGTGGGGCCGCCGCTTTTCTCTCTGCTACGCGTTCAGGAACGCCAGGATCTTCTGCGCCAGGTCGAGGCTGAAATGCCCGGCTTTGGCGATCTCGGCGGGATCGGCGGTGCGGATGCGCTCGACGCTGCCGAAGGCCGTCAGCAGGGTGGTGACGCGCTTGGGTCCGAGGCCCGGGACCTCGGAGAGCCTGGAGGAGAACGTCTTCTCCTGGCGCCTGGTGCGGGCCCGGTTGGCGAACCGGTGGGCCTCGTCGCGCAGCCGCACCAGGATGAACATCTCACGGGACCCCGGCAGGATCGGCAGTGGTTCCTTCACGCCGGGGAGGAACACGCGCTCGGGCGGTCCGTCGGACCCGTGCTGCTTGGCCAGCGAGATCACCTTCACCCCGGACAGGTCCAGACCGTTCTTCTCCCCGGACCCGATCTGGCTTTGAAGATCGGACCCGATCTGGCTTTGAAGATCGGACAGGATCTGGGTGATCGCGCGCAACTGGCCGCGCCCGCCGTCGATGACCATCAGGTCCGGCAGCTCCCAGTTCTTCTCGGCGACGTGCTCGAGCCGCCGGGCCATGACCTCGCGCAGGGCCCCGTAGTCATCTCCGGGGGCCACGTCGCGCACGTGGAACTGACGATAAAGCCTGGGCGCGGGCCGGCCGTCGATGAAGACGACCATGGAGGCCGATGTGTCCTTCCCCTGCGAGTGCGAGATGTCGTAGCACTCGATGCGTTTGGGCACGCCCGGCAGATGCAACCGGGTCGACAGGCGGGCCAGATCGGCCTCCACCTCCAGCTCGTTGTGCAGCGTCAGGCGGTGCTGCGCGTTGACCTCGGCCAGCCGCAGCAGGCGCACGTGGGCCTCGTCCACCACGGTGGTGACAACCTCGACCGGTGCCCCGGCGGCCTCCCCGAGCCAGGCGGCCAGATCCGCGGCTGCCTCAGGGGCGAACGGCAGCAGCAGGCGCCCAGGCGTCTCGGTGCGGGACGCATAGTGCTGAAACAGGAACGTCGACAGGATCTCCGCGTCATAGAGCTCCTCGGGCACCTCGACGACCATCTGGCGGTGCACCCCGAGCTGGCCCTGCCGGATCTCCAGCACCACCAGCGACAGATGCGGCCCCTCGCGCACGAACCCGACGGCGTCGGTGGGCACGAAGTCCGACGTGATCACCTGCTGCGGCTGGGCACACTTCTCCAGCGCGAACAGCAGGTCCCGCAGTTGGGCCGCCTTCTCGAACTCCAGGTCAGCGGAGGCCTGCTTCATCTCGCGACGCACATCCCGCATCAGACGCTCGAAGCGCCCCTCGAGGTACAGCATCGCCTTCTCGACCCGGCGCCGGTAGGCCGCAGCGTCCACGTTGCGGCTGCAGGGCGCCTCGCAGCGGCCCATATGGTACTGCAGGCACGGCTTCCTACGCGTGGCGAACACCGCGTCGGAGCAGGTGCGGAAGCGGAAATACCTGCCGATGAAGGACAGGAAGAAGTGCACCGCCGAAGCTGCGTGGTACGGACCGAAGTACCGGGCGCCATCCTCCTGCGGCAGACCGCGTGCGGTCTCGAACCGCGGCCACGGGTGCGCCGCCTGGACGCGGATCATCAGGTAGCTGCGATCGTCCCGGAGCCTCACGTTGTAGCGCGGCTTCAGTTCCTTGATGAGGGTGTTCTCCAGCAGCAGCGCCTCGCGCTCGCTCTGGGTGACCCAGATCTCCAGATCGGCCATCTCCGAGGGCAGCCGGGACACGAAGGACCGTGTGTCCCCGGAGGCCCGGAAGTAGGAGTTCACGCGGGAGAACAGATCCAGCGCCTTGCCGACGTAGAGCACCTGGCCCGCTGCGTTGCGCATGACGTACACGCCCGGGGAGTGCGGCAGGCTTGAAAGGAACGGTTCGCGGAAGGCGGGATCGCGGAGATCCATATTAATTTAGTAGGTGAATTCCTGGCTCATCACGTGGACGTTGCCGGACTCATCCGCGACACGGATCTGGAGCAGGTGGACGCCCTTTTCGAGCGTGGTGGGCAGGGTCAACTGGAACTTCTCCGACAGGGTGTCGAGGATGCGGTCCACGGGGAGCACGGGCTTCCAGGAATCATCGTCGATGCGCACCTGCACTCCGATGAGGCGCGAGGCCGCGTCGGCGGCCGTGAAGGAGACCGCCAGGCCCTTGATCAGCAGTTGGCTGATCCGCGGCGAGGTGTTGTCCACCAGAAACGGCTTGGAGATCATCTCCGAGGTCAGTTCGCTGCCGGGGGAATTCGCCGGGGCGTCGCTGGCCACCACGCGGACCTCGTACAGTCCGTCGGCGAACGCGAGGGCCTTCCAGGTGAAGGTCGCCGTCGTCAGCGGGGCGCGGGGCGTGAGCGGGCGCCAGCTCTTCTCGCCGACCTTGCGCACGAAGAGGCGGTACTCCAGCGCATCGCCGTCGTTGTTCACCACCTGCCAGGCGATGGTCAGATCGCCCGAGCGCACCGGCACGGTCTCCGGGATGACCGGATCGGTGTAGGGGCCGGGACCGCCGCGGGAGGCGCCGACGCGGATGGCGGCCAGCTTGGGAGCCAGGTTCAGCGGGGAGTAGAACACGCGGATCTTCTCCAATTTGGTGGCCGATCCGTTGTTCCAGGTCACCCGGAACTGCAAGAACCGCGCGGGTTCGGAGCCGACCCGGTAGCCGTAACCGCCGTCGGGCGCGCGGGTGCCGCCGGTGATCACCTTCCAGGGGCTCCAGAGCTTGTCGTCGGGCTCCTCGGTGGTGCCCGAGCGCGTCTCGACCTTCACGGCGGTGTCGGTGGCGTACAACTGGAACACGCCGAACGAGGACGGAACGCCGGCGTCCATCGCGACGCTGGTGTAGGTGACCTCCTTGCCACGGTCGCGGGAGAGGGCGTAGGCGGCGGCGCCGTCACCGGCGACCACGAAGCCCTCCTTCTCGTTCTTCAGGAGGAAGCCCAGCACCTGGCGCTCCTCGACCTCGACGACGATGGCGGCCGAGAAGGTCTTCGTCTCCACGCTGTAGATTCGGCCGGAGTGGCCGTCGGACCCGTACACGCGATCACCCTCCAACTGGAGCTGGGTGAAGTAACCGCGGGCGATGTCGAGGACCTTCTCCATCTCGCCGCGGACGCCGAGCATGTAGATCGAGCCGGTGCCCGAAACCACCTGGTGCGCGGGCAGGTTCTTGCGCTCCATGGCGGTGATGGGCGCCTTGGGGACTTTGGTCTCGCTCTCGGGCTTCAGTTCCGTGGTCGGAGAAGACGCGGTGCTGCGGGACTGCAGTTGGTTGACCGCCACGTACACGGTCTCGCCGTGCACGACCAGGTCGCGGATCTCGTTGCCGGAGAAATCGTAGAGCAGCCGGGCGGCCGGGGCCCCGGTCGCTTCGGGCAGCAGGTACACGCGGGCCTCCGGGGAGGTTCCGACGATCAGGCCCTTTTTCGGCACGAACTGCATGGCCATGATGTGCTTTTCTTCAACGCTCCACCACGCAGTGGCCTTCTTTGTGGCCATGTCTATTTTATAGACGGCCGCCTTCGGGCCGGTGCCCGCGTACACGGTGTTGCCCACCACGACCAGGTTCCACACGTGCTCGACGGGCAGCTTCACGAAGAGCTCGAACTTGCCGTCGGGCTTCACGCGGTAGATGTTGCCCTTGGGCAGCGTGGCCACCAGGGCGTCCCCGCCCGTCAGTTCGACGATCCGGGTGACCATGATGTCGTCCGGGAACATGCACAGCGGCTTGAGCTTCTCCTGCTCGACGGTCCACAGGCCGGCCGCGTCCGCGCCGCCGACCAGGATCTTCCCGCTCTTGAACTGCGTGACCGTGGAGAACAGGCCCGGCAGCTTCTCCTTGGTCTCGATCTTGGTCGCGCGCAGGCCAGGCTGCAGACCGCCGCCGGACAGGATCAGCGCACCCTGGGACTTGCCGCTGGAGAAACTGTTGTGGTTCTCCAGTTCCCAGAACTTCGTGGGCGCGGCCGCGGCCGGAGCCGCCAACAGCGCGATCATGACAAAAAGAAGGTATTTTTTCATTATTCCGCCTCTTCTACCGTGGATTTCACGATCAGGTTGCATTTGGCTCCCCCGGACAGGAGTTCGGGGAATCGGATCATCGTACGGAACAGGGTCTGGTCAACCTTGGTGTACTGACTGATGCCGCGACGGACCAGGCTGTCCAGCACCGACAACGGCACGTCGGAGACAAGCACGCCCTCCATGTCCAACTGCGGGGCGGGGGTGTGCACCGACAGCACCAGGGTGTGGGCGTCCATCGACTTCTGGATGTAGTCCAGCAGGCCGGGCAGATCCTTGGGCTCTGCGGCGTCGATGGGGGTGTCGCGACCGGCGGTGACCTCGAGGGTCACGCGCGTTCCGGCGAACTCCTTGGGGAGCTTCATGGTGACCTGCTTGCGGATCTCCGGACCCATCTGAGGTTTGAGGGTCAACTGGACGGAGAACTCGCGATCGGTCAGCACCACCGGAGAGGCCACGTCGACCTTCTTGATCTGGTACTGGTTGAGCCCGGTGGTCACATGCACCTTCACGTTGACCCGGGACAGGGCCAGGCGGGTGAACGGATTGTTGAGCAGCAACTGGAGCGCGATCTCGCCGCGGGAGGTGTTGCCCCAGTTGCCCCAGGCGCTCGGGAAGCTCAGGTTCAGGCCCTGCGTGGAGGAAAAACTATCGGAGAACCGGATCGGGGCAATGCCCTCCATCTGGAACTCGTGATCCACCGTGAAGGTCAGGTCCGTGGCGTTCTGCGCCAGGCGGTTCATGGCCACGCGCACCAGGCTCGCGGAGAGGTTGGCCGACAGCAGGCGGTGGCGGGCGACCTTGAAGTTGTAGGTCTTGCTCTTCTCGCCGGGGGCGACCACGGAGACGGTCACGGGAAGGAAGCCCGGCTCGGCGGCCTGGTCGAGCACGACGGTGGCCTGCTCATCCTTGATCAGCGAGCCCTTCGGTGAGGTGAACGTGCCCAGTTTCATCGAGTTGGAGGCGCGCGCGATGACCGTGTGGATCGTCGCGTGGCCGGCCGGCAGGCGCATCTCGCCCATGCTCAGGAACGGGTGGGAGAAGACCGCCACGCGGTCGCCCTCGACGTAGGTCACCGTGCCGATGGCCGCCACGTTGATGTCGCCGGAGACGAGCCAGATCGCGACCGGTCCGCCGGGCTGGTACTTGCGGGCGACGCCGTCGTCGGTGCCTGCGCCCGAGGGAGCGGCCGGGCCCAGATGGGACAGCAGCGGGAACAACTCGGCGAACTGCGCCGAGGACACGCCCGACACCGCCAGGGAGACGCCCAGCGGCCGGATCATGCTCTCGCCCTGGGACCGGATCAGCGGGTTGTTCGCCGCAACGATGGAGTTGCGCACGCGCTGGGTCCAGGCATCGGCAGACTGGGTGACCGGGCGTCCCCAGACATCGAGGTTCTGCACCGGACGCCTCGTGGTGTTCACGATGTCCTCGGCCGGCGTCAGCATCGCGATGGGGTCCTTGGCGAAGGCATAGCCGTAGCCCAGCCCGCCGGCGAACTTGCCGTTGATGTAGATCGGGCTGCCGCTCATGCCGGCGATGACCCCGGCGTGCTCCAGGATCGGATGGGAGCAGCGCACCAGGATCAGATCCTGATCCAGCATCGCGCGCTTCATCACGGAGATGACCTCGACGTCGAACTTCACCGGCGTCTCGCCGGAGAAGACGGTCAGCCCGTAGCCCTTCATGCCGGGTTTGAGTTCGGACGTTTTCAATATGCCCGTGGGGGCGTTCTGCGACAGCAGCAGGGACAGGAAAAACCAGAAGGCCATGGAAATCGCTCCTGTGATTCAGTGCAGTTGGGACGGCGGGTAGATGAAGTAGACGCCGGCCTGGGAGACATAGGCAAGATTGCCGCCCGGCATGCGGATCAGCGTGTAGGGATTCTTGTAGTTGGCCGGATCGCGCACGTACGGCGAGATCGGCAGCCGCACGGACCAGATCACCCGGCCGTCGGCGTTGAAGGCCACCAGCCGGTTCTGCAGCTGGAAGGTCAGGTAGTCGTTGTACATGCGCCCCGGGGTCAGGGGCGCGCTGCCGAGCTCGGCGAGCCACTCCATGCGGCCTGTCTCGAGGTTGAAGTACCCGAGGCGGTTGTTGTCCACAAAGCAGTACATGCCCATGCGGAACTGGTGCAGGTACAGCGTCTGCACCCGGTGGGCGAAGCGGTGGACGGCCCGGATGCGGCCGTCGGGGGCGATCACATGGGCCTCCTGGTAGCCCTTGAGGATCAGGTAGCTGGCGTCGGCCAGGAAGCCGTAGTAGCTCGTCTGGTTGCCCGGCGCGAACAGCCGGTGGGACCACACGCGCTTTCCGTCGCTCCAGCGGCGCGCCTCGATCAGGCCGTTGCCCAGCTCCAGGGTGAAGAACGGCGCGACCCCGTAATACTGGGCGTTCTTGGCGTTGGAGTCGAGGACCTGGCGCCAGGCCAGTCTGGTGCCCTGCTTCAGGTAGAACATCGCGTTGCGCGACCAGACCAGCAGGTCCCCGTTGCCCACCGAGTGGATGCCTTCGATCGATCGCGTGAAGGGCAGCGCCACCGTGCGGATCAAGCGGCCCGTGGGCGCATACGTCACGACCTTGTTGCCGCGCAGCACGACCATGGTGCCGTCGGGATTGAGCCCGATCTGGGAGGCGTCGGCGGGCAGAAAGAGATGGGTGTTATATAAATATTTACTATCCAGCAGGGGCCGCACCCGCCAACCGCTGCCTCGGGGCGTGTTCTTCCACTCGGAGAAGTATATGTTGCCGTCGTCGGCGTTCCAGTGGTTAGACGAGTCCAGGAACGCCTGCACGTTGACATGCCCCTCGGCGCGCACCAACCTGGCCTGTGGCGCCATGGCCATGATCGCGGCCAGCTCGGCCGCCGAGGTCGTCTGCGGCGGCTGCAGACGGAGCTGGAGACGCTCCATCTGTGGATCGGCATTGAAGACCAGGGTGGCAATAAATAGTGAAAAAAGAGTTCCCATGCGTTCCGTTCATCCCCGAAAGGCGCTTCAATTTACACCAGTTCCCGGGCGCGATAAAGGGAAAACCTGGGATGGTCCCTGATCATTTCAATGGGATAAATATTTTTTATTCACGGAACAACGACATCAACTGGCCCGACCCTCGGAACCCTGGTTTTTGATAAAGTGGTATTTGGTTGCAAAATTCCTTAAATATATATTGATTAGAAATTCCTAAAGTTTCGCATTTTTCAGCAAGGAACCCCAGGGGCACCCAGACGATTGCCCCTAAAAGGAATAGAAAAAACCTTGTAGAAAGCGGGGTTTTTCTGTATGACCAAACCACTTTGGATCCGGAGGTGGTGAACGTGCGGCAGAAGGTGAAACTCAAGGAAAAGACGACCCTCAAGCGCTGGTCCGTGGAAGAGGCCAAGGAACTGTACAACATCCCCAACTGGGGCCGCGGCTTCTTCCGCATCAACAACAAGGGCAACATCGTCGTGCACCCCGAGAAGAGCGACGAGAAGTATCTCGACATCAAGGAGTTCATCGACGAACTGTCCCTGCGCGAGGTCGTGCCCCCGGTGCTGATCCGCTTCACGGACATCCTGAAGAAGCGCATCGAGGAGATCCAGTCGGCCTTCCGCAACGCGATCAAGGAATACGACTACCTCGGCGACTACTATGGTGTGTACCCGGTCAAGGTCAACCAGAACAAGGAGGTCGTCGAGGACATCATCGAGTTCGGCCGCCCGTACCACTACGGCCTCGAGGCCGGCTCCAAGGCCGAGTTGCTGATCTGCCTGGCGCTGATGGACACGCCCGGGGCGCTGATCATCTGCAACGGCTACAAGGACGACGAGTTCATCGAGACCGCGCTGTGGGGTCTGAAGATGGGCCGCAAGGTCATCGTGGTGGTCGAGAAGCCCAGCGAGCTCGACATCATCATGAGGCTGTCGCGGAAGATGGGCGTCACGCCGATGATCGGCATCCGCTGCAAGCTCACCGCCCGCGGCCGCGGCAAGTGGGAGAGCTCCGGCGGCGACCGCAGCAAGTTCGGCCTGTTCCCGTCGGAGATCCTCGACGCCGTGCAGAAGCTGCGCCGCGCCGAGATGCTCGAGTCGCTGCAGTTGATCCACTTCCACCTGGGCTCGCAGATCACCTCGATCCAGTCGATCAAGGAGGCGCTGCGGGAGAGCACGCGTGTGTTCGCCGAGTTGATGCGCATCGGCGTGGGCCTGAAGTATTTCGACGTCGGCGGCGGCCTGGCCGTGGACTACGACGGCTCCCAGACCAACTTCGCGAGCTCGAAGAACTACAGCCTCGCGGAGTACGCCGCCGACATCGTGTCAGCGCTGGCCGACATCTGCGAGGAGGCCCAGTTGCCGCATCCGCACGTGATCACCGAGAGCGGACGCGCCCTGGTGGCCTATCACAGCGTGCTCGTGTTCAACGTTCTGGGCACCAGCGAGAACAAGGGCGAAGCCGAGCTGCCCGCCCTCGACGAGAACGCGCCGGATCCGGTCATCGCCATGAAGGAAGTGCATGACTCCCTGTCGATCAAGAACTTCCAGGAGAGCTACCACGACGCCCTGCAGATCCGCGACGAGATGATCACGCTGTTCAACGTCGGCCTGCTCTCCATCGAGAACCGGTCGCTGGTGGAGAAGTATTTCTGGCTGACCTGCCAGAACATCGCCAAGATCATCAACGGACTGGACTACGTCCCCGACGAGCTCGAGGACCTGGAGCGCTTCGTCTCCACCACGTACTACGGCAACTTCAGCGTGTTCCAGAGCGTCCCCGATCATTGGGCGGTCAAGCAGTTGTTCCCCATCGCCCCGATCCACCGCCACACCGAGGCGCCCACGGTCAAGGCCACCCTCGCGGACATCACCTGCGACTCCGACGGCAAGATCGACCAGTTCATCGACCTGCGCGACGTCAAGAACGTGATCCTGCTCCACGAGTTCAGCGACAAGAACCCGTATTATCTGGGCGTCTTCCTCGTGGGAGCCTACCAGGAGGTGCTCGGCGACCTGCACAACCTGTTCGGCGACACCCACACGGTGCACGTCTCGGTCATCGGCCCGAACAAGTACCGCATCGACAAGCTCGTGCAGGGTGACACCGTGCGCGAGGTCCTCTCCTACATGCAGTACAACAAGCGCGACCTGCTCAACATGACGCGCAAGGCCATCGAGGAGAGCATCGAGAACAAGGTGATCACCCTCAAGGAGAGCGCCAAGATCCAGAAGTTCCTCGACGACGGTCTCGAAGGCTACACCTACCTGGAAGATTAGCACCCACCCGGCCTTGCACGCTGCGGACGTCTGGTTCACGGAATCTCAATTTGGAAAAAAAGAGGGACGGCAGGAGGAAAATCTTCTTGGCGCTCATCGACGGAATCGACAAAATCTTTACAGAAACGCAAAACACGGGCCTTTCGGCATCATGCAAAACTGCGCCCACACAAAAAGCACCCTACAAAACCACTACAGTTTCTGCCGTCCCAGTTCTTGTTGTACCGCGGCCAAAGCCGGATGCAAGCGGGATTTTGGATATTTTCATCCTCCATCAAAACGTTCACCGCAGCAGAAACGACGCCACCTGGCCGATGGCGGCCTCGACGGCTTCGTCGTCGGTGCCCGCGAAGCCGTGGGTGCCGGTGCGGCTCTCGATGCGGACCTCCCCCGAGGACTCCTCGCGATCCCGCTCGTAGACGAGCACGCGCACCGTGAGCTCGGCGCGGCCGGCGAAGGCGCCCTTCCACAGCCGGTCGCTCGGCTTCACGTGACGGAAGTGCTCGATCTGCATGATCACGACCACGTCCTGCGCATACGACGGCGGCAGGGCGCGCACGGCCTGCACCTGCACGCCGGCCCGAACGAGCCGCCGGCCCACGCCCCAGATCAGGTCGTTGGCCGCCCGGGCCACGCCCGGCTGCGACGGGATCGGGTTGTCCAGGACCAGCAGGACCGACCGACCCGGCGTGATCGGCACCGACACCGGCCGCACCGAGGTCGCGCGCAACTGCGCGCACCCGAACAGGATGGACAGTCCGACAAAAAGACCCGCAAGAAGGACATTTTTCAGATGCATGGCATCCTCCATTTACTGGAGTACCATGGTCTCTGTGTCTTGACCAGTCCCCGCTGGACCGCAAAGCGACCGAGACGTGACCGGGATTACGTTCCGCCACCGGCTGTGCGACATCGCATCTCTGACCTTGCTTTTTGCCCCGAAGTCCGCTTCACTCTTCCCGGACCTGCCGTCGTGCGGTCCGGAGCTCCGCATTGCACTGGATCCTGCTGATTTCCCTGTGTCTGAATTCCGTCAACGTCCCGGTCGAGGAGAACGGATCGGCTGGAAACACCACGCCACCGGCGAAAGTCGCTGGACCTTCATCCCCCCAACGTCGGCCCGGGGAAGAAACCAAGGCCCGGCCGACGCCTGCCCGCAGGACCGCGGCGGCGGCCCTGGCGCTCGTCCCCGGTGTGCTCGTCGCCGGAGGCGGGCACTGGATCCTCGGAGACACCCCCGGGGCGAAGAAGATCGCGGTCCTCAAGGGCGCCGGCCTGGCCACGTTCGTGGTCGGCTTTCTGCCGATCCTCTACTCCAATGCCTCGGACAAGGTCATGCACGCCTCCTATCCCGTGGTGATCGGCGGCTTCGGCCTGTTCGCCATGGCCACGCTGGCGGACCTGTACGGTGCGGTGTTCTCCGGCCGCCCGCCCGGGACCGCGCCTGCCTTCGTCCCCTCCCTCGAGCTCGAGCAGCACTGGATGCACGTCTCCGACGACCAGTTCGCCTACGACCAGTTCTGGCACGTCGGCCTGACCGGCCGCATCGGGGGCGCCCGCCTTCGCGGCGACTTCTTCCACAGCCCCGCCGACGGCAACACGAGGATGGCAGTCGAGGCCGCCTGGCGCTTCCTGGGCCCACGTCCCCGGAACGCGGAGGATCCCGGACCGGAGCAGAACCCTGACCGGGACGGCTCGTTTCTGGAGCTCTCGGCGGGGCTGATCCGGCACGAATTCCTCCCGGAGCGCTTCCTGGTGACCACGCCCGAGTGCTTCCTGCTCGGGCGGATGGACCTGCGACGCATGCATCCCTCCCTTGTCGGCTCCTTCGCGGAGCTGGGCGCAGGCTGGGGCATGGAGTTCACCGACTTCCGGGACGTCGACGGCCGGCTGGATCGCTCCCAACTGCTCCTGTTCCAGGTCGCCTATGGGCTGTACCTGGGTTCCGGGGAGCGCTCCGGCGAGGTCAAGCTCTTCTATGATCACCGGCCCGACGACTGGGCCGGCGGCGCCCAGGGCGTGCTCGGCTTCTTCGGACTGCGGGGGCGTTTCTACTTTTCGCGCCACTGGGGAGTGGACTGGCTGGCCGAACGCGGCACGGCCACCCGGGTGATGCTGGGGGCGGTTTTCCGGTACTGACATGAAATTATTTCGTTTTTTATTATATATTTCTTTATTATCAATTATCGGCTGCGGCGACGGTCCCGGCCAGCGCGCCGACTTCGACGAGACCATCGGTTCGGCCGCCGCAGGTGACACCCAAATCTCCGTGCGTGACGGCCTGGCGCTGGTCGAGGTCATGGAGGCAGGCCGCCTGGACCTGTGGCTCTCGGCACCCACCCAGGAGATCACCTTCACCACCGGTCCTTCCGCAGTGTCCGACTGGGATCTGACCCTCCGCAACGCGCCCGCCGACAGCGTGCTGTCGATCGTCACCGGTGACGCCACGGCCGTGGCGGTGACCACCGGGCTGCCCACGGAGAAGCACTGGCACCTGCGGCTGCCGCCCGATGCCGTGACGACAGTGCACATCGCGCCACCCGACGCCGGCCTGGCCGGTCCGATCCGCATCGCGATGCTCTCGGACATCCAGGAGGCCATGAGCCAGGTCCAGGACATATTCGCGCGGATCAACGACGATCCGTCCATCCGCTTCGTGCTCTCTGCCGGGGACATCACGGACAACGGCTCGGCCGAGGAGTACGACCGCTTTCGCCGGGAGCTTGGCGGGCTCCACGTGCCGTTCTATGCCACCTGCGGAAACCATGACGTCTCCATCGGCGACATGATCTGGCACCGCCAGCTCGGACGACACTCGTTCCACTTCAACTTCAGGGGTGCCGCCTTCACGCTGGCCGACTCCGCCGACGCCACCATCGATCCCAAGGTATATCGATGGCTCGAGGCGTGGCTCGACGACGGGCGGGATCGCTGGCACCTGTTCATCACGCACCTGCCCCCGGTGGATCCCAACGGCGTGCGCAACGGCTCGTTCTCCAGCCGCAGGGAGGCCGCCAAGCTCATCTCCGCACTCGCTGGCGGCGCCGTCGACCTCGCGGTCTTCGGCCATATCCACACGCACGTGGCCTACACCCTCGGGGGCATCGAGTGCCACATCTCCGGCGGCGGCGGCGGCTGGCCCATGCGCTGGGACGGACTCGCGCGGCACTTCCTCACGATGGACATCGACCCCGTGGCACAGGACCACGACGTCAAGGTCGTGGAAATTCAATAACAATAGTAATAAATTGACTTGACTATCGGAAGCACTTCGATACACTGCCTCCCGCCCTCAGGGCAACCCACAGGAGGCCATATGCAGGACAACATCTATCGTTCATCCGGGACCTTTTCACCCGCCGGCATCGGCATCGGGCTGGGACTCGCCCTCGCCGCGATGTTCCCGATCGCGTTCCTCTATTCGTACGCGGTGCGCTACATCCCGTTCATCTACATCAACTTCCTGATCAGTTTCGGCGCCGTGTTCGCCGTGGCGTACATCTACACCTTCGGCGAGAGCCTGGGCCGCAACCGCTCCCGTGTGGCCTCCCTGGCGGCCATGCTGCTGGCGGGTGTCCTCACGCTGTTCGTGTTCTGGGTGACGTTCCTGTACGTGCTGTCCGAGCGCAGGCTCGAGTACGTGAAGATGCTCACGGATCCGGCCTATGTGATCGACCTGGTCAAGGAACTGATCAACGTCGGCTGGTTCACCCTCAAGCGCAACCGTGTCAAGGGCACCTTCTACGGCATCATGCTCGCGATCGAGGCCGTGGTGTACCTCGGCATCTTCGTGTTCGTATGGTGGACCGCCCTGAAGAGCCGCGTGTTCTGCGAGAAGTGCCAGAAGTGGGTCGTCCGCGAGAGCGTCGCGATGTTCTTCGACCTGGCCCCGCTGGAGGCCATCGCCACCTCCCTGGCCACCGGCACCGATGCTTGGGTCGACGCCTTGTTCCTCGCCCAGGGCACCCCCTCCCTGCGCGTCGAGCTCGCCTCCTGCGCCCACTGCAATGATCTGCACGTGCTCACCCTGGTGCACTCACAGGATGTGGTGGACAAGGACGGAAACCCCTCCACCGAAGAGAAGAACCTGCTGGAGAACGTGCTGATCTCCGCCGCGACCGCCGCCCGTTTCCAGGCCCGCGTAGGGCAGCTGCAGGCCGATTTCGCCGCCAGGACCTGAGGCCCGTCAAAGAAACTTTGCAGGGGGATCGGAGCCGGGAGTTACTCGACCAGGTCCATCGGACCAAACGGGGCTGGGACCAGGCGGGACTTCGAGGAGACGACCACGTCGGCCACGCGCAGCGGCGTGGAGCCCGCGGCAAAGGGCAGCAGGCGGGTGGTGCCGTAACTGACGATCTTCACGCTGCCCTTGACCGAACCCGACGGGGCCGAGCCTGTCCGGGGCACCACGAAGATCTGGTAGCGGCCGCGCTTCTCCATCGAGGTGGCCAGTTGCTCGGTCACCTTCGACTGCACGCTCTGGGCCTGCAGGCGCCTCGAGCCGCCGGCGAAACTGACCACGCGACCCTCGGGCGTCAGGACGATGAGATCCAGCTGGGCGTCACCTTCCCATGCGGCCTCCAGGTTCAACGAATCGGGGCGGATCCTCGGCCTGGCTTCTTCGTTCATCTTTCGCTCGGCGGACGTGCGGGCCGACTTCGTCAGCAGTCCGAAGAACCGCTCCGTGTCCTGCGTGCACTGCGCGGCGACGACCTGGTGCTCCCAGTTCTTGGGGGCCACCAGCGCCCGCGGCACCGCATGGGCACACATCATCGAAAATTCACCCAGGGCACGATAGGCGCCGAACATGCGGTCATGGGCGGCCTCCGAACCCGGGTTCGCGTCGATGGCGCTCTCGAGCAGCTCGATGGCCTTGTTTGCCTGACCACCCAGCAGCGCGAGCTCGGCGAGGACCACCAGCGCTTCGGCGTCCATGGCGTCCTTCTCCAGCCACTTCTGTGCCAGTTTGCGCGCCTCCTCCAGTTGGCCCGCCTGCATCAGGGTCCGCACCAGGGACTGCATCCGGTCACGGCTCTCCGGCTTTTCGGCCAGCTCGGCGCGCTTCTTCTGCACCTCGGTCCAGTCCGCCACGGCGCTGTCCACGCCGGCGGTGATCGCGGCCACCCGGTACCACTCCTTCTTCATGCGGATCATGCGGCGGCCCCGGCGGCTGCGGGCCATCTCGCGGGGGATCATCTCGTCCTCCATGGAACGCTCCATCTTCGCGGCCGGCGGCGCCGACATCGCCGACATCGCGGGCATGCGTCCACCCATGGTCATGCTGTCCATGGCCATGCCCTTGCCCGGCGCGGGCGCAGGTCCGGAGACCTCGGCCTCCTGGCTCTCCTCGGTGCCGGTCCAGTCCACGGCCGGACGCGTGTCGGCCACACCGAAGGCCTTCGCCATGGCCGGGCTCTCGAGCACCAGCAGGCTCGTGTGGCGGGACAGCACGTGATAATCCTTTGACAGTTGGACGATCTCCCTGACCATCTCCGCGCCACCACCGGCGGCCTGCAGGTCGTCGATGCGACCCTGGGCCCAGATGCGCGGCACGAAGGCGTTTCCGGCAGCCGTCACCGGATCAAGCTTGATCTGGTATTCGCGCTTGAACGGGACCCCCTCGAGCTCGCCCGTGATCACCATCGCACCCTCCACCGGCGTGGTTGGGACGCGCATCGCCAGCAGCAGCTCCTCGCCGGGCCAGATCAGGTCGGTCTTCTCCGGGGCGAGCTGGGTCACGCCCTCCGGGAATTGAAACTGCGCCCTGGTCACCGGGATACCCAGCTGGCGTTGCAGCACGCGCCAGGCCAGCGCGGCGACCCGTGTGCCCGGCGTCAGGCCCAGCATCGAACCATTGCCGTTTCTGGCCAGGGAGCGCAGCACCACCTCGTCGGTCTCGCCGCCGAGGCCCACGGTCGTCAGGCGGGCACGGCCCACCAGTCCTGAGGTCTTCCGTCCCAGCCGCGCAGGGTCGGTCTCGCCCACACTGGGGATGCCGTCGCCCAGCAGCACGAAGCGGGTGTGCACGGCCTTCTCGCCGTGCAGCGTCACGATCTTGCCGACCGCATCGAGGGTCGCGTCCAGCGAAGAGGAGCCGGCGGCCTCCAGGGAGGTGATCGTGCCGAAGATCTTCTCCGCGAGCACATCCGACGCCGCCTGATCCTCGATCAGCGCGGCACACTGATGATTGCAGGCGAGCAGGCTCACGCGGTGCGAACCTCCGAGCTCGCCGACGAGCAGGCGGGCCACCTCGGCGGCGCGCTGCAGACGCGCCTTCTGCACGCTGTAGGAGCGGTCCACCACCAGCACCAGGTGCAACGGGTCGGAGCCGTTGTACGCCGGCAGGATGGGCTTCAGGGCCACCAGCGCATAGCCGTCGGCCCCGGGCTTTTCAGGCTGTTTATAGGACCAGGCACGGATCTCGCGTCCGGGCTTCTCATCCGGGATGTCGATGACGAGATCTCCCTCGGGCCGGAAGTTTTCCCGGATCATCCGCAGGATGCCCGTGGAACTCTCCTGCTTCCGCTCCGGGGCGAACGGGGCGATCCGCAGGCGGCCCACGTCGCTGATGCCGCCGATGGTCGCCACCAGGCTGAACTTTTCGGTCGAGACCTTGTCCTGGGCGCCGGCGGCCAGCGGAAGCACATAGCGACTGCCGCCCGGGATCGGTTCGAGCACCTGGGTGTAGGCGATCCGCACGCGGCGGCTGCCCTTTTTGGGAATCGGGAAGATCTTCAACTCGAACTGCGAACCCTTCTTCCAGTTCAGCAGGGCAGGGTCATGCCACGGACCGGGCACCCAGACGTACTCCACGACTTCCTTCTTCTGCTGCCTGGGCGCCGCGTTGCGAAGCACGCCGGCCCAGATCTTGTCGCCCTGATCGCGGGCGACGATGGCGCCATGCTCCCACTTGCCCTCGACGACCAGGTCCAGCCCCGCGATCTGTGCGTCGGGGGGCATCGGAAATGTATAGATCCCCTCGAGGGTGTCGTCGGAGTCGTTCATGAACTCCTCCTCCACCTCGGTGCGCACGATGCGACCCTGGATCTTCACGTCCACGGCATGATCGATCAGGCGCAGCGCCAGCTCCGTGTCGGCCCCGGCGCCCGGACGGCGCGCCTTGAGGCGGCCGAAGCCGCTGGTCTGGTCGGGGGTCTCGGGCTTGTCGGAGGCCCACTCGGCCGCATAGCCGAGGTTGGCCGCGGCCTGCGAGATCGGGACCTCGTCCCCGCGCAGGATGGCCTCGCCGCCGGCCCGCACGTCCACCGAACGGTTGCCGGACTTCGCGATGACATGTCCGCGCAGCACGTTGACCACGGCCATGCCGGCCAGCTGGCTGACCAGCAGCCGGGTGCCGACCACATCGACCTGCCCTGAGGACGTGCGCACCAGCAGCGGCGGCAGATCCTTCTGGCGCACCACGTCGAGCAGCACCTCACCGGCTTCGAGCTTCATGGAACGGTCCGTCGCATCCGTGAACGCGACCTGCGTGTTCTCGTTGAGCCATACGCGGGTTCCCTCTGACAGCGTCAGCAGCGCGCGCTCGCCGGCGGTCGTCTCCACCCTCGCGTTCTTCTCCGGCAGCGCCGTGCGCTTCCCCGCACTTTACTGAACGTCCTGGGCCGCCGCCACCTTCGTCGCCGCGCAACCACCAGATTCCTCCACCGACGACGACCACCAGCGCGAACACCGCCGCCAGACCGATCGCAGGACGCAGGAGCCATCCGGAGCGGCGCTCAGGCTGTCGCAGTTTCCCGGCCGCGCGGGCCGTTTTCGCCAGTTGTTCGGGGGAGACCGAAAGGGAGAACGCGGAGCCGGAACGATCCAGCAACCGCACCAGGCGCTCCGACGCACCTACCTCGACCTGGCAGGCCACGCACTCGCGTACATGGCGCTCCAGCTCGGGCGACAGTTCCTTGACGACCTCAGGATCGGACGACGCGAGGTCCCTGATTTCCTGACACAGATTCTGATTGTTCGTTTTCATCTTGACCTCCACGGGGTTTCTCAGGCTTCATCAACACGGGCCGCAACGCTTCCCGCAGCGCCCCGACCCCGAGACTGACCCGCTTGCGTGCGTTGGCCGGACTGATCTCCAGCATGTCCGCGATCTCCTGCATCGAAAAATGACCCTGGTAGTGCAGCAGCACCGCCTCGCGCAGGGCCGGCTTCAGGTCGGCCAGCGCCGCGTCGAGCAGCACCTGCTCCTCGCTGCGCACGGCGTTGTCCTCCGAGGACCGGCAGTGCGCGTTCTCCGCGCTGGAATCCGCGAAAAAGCGACCGAACAGGCTCCGGCGGCGGTCCCGGCGGCGCAGGTGCGAGGCGCACAGGTTGCGGGCGATGCCATAGAGCCACGCCCGCGGCGACGACTCGGCGCGGAAGGTCTCCATGGCGCGCCAGGCCTCGATGAACGTCTCCTGCAGCAGGTCCTCGCCCTCGGCCGCGGATCCGGCGAGCGCGCAGCAGAAGCGGCCGATCGGCTGCGCCCAGGCCCGGGCCATGAGCTCCAGCGCCCTCTCCCGGTGTCCTTCCCTCATCATCGACAAGATTTGCTGTTCCATGTGAATCCCATCCCGTCACCTGTTGTGCGGTCGCGAGCCTCGAAAACGTGAACGATCGGTGCGATCTTTTTCCCAAAGCCACTATTTTGCAAGAAAAATTTGAACTGTCTGGATTATTTCTGCATCCGGCGCGACACTTCCTCGCAGGCCGGCTTGTAGGACATCGAGCAGGCCTTGAGCAGGTACTGCATGCCACTCTTCTCGTCCTTGTCGAGGCCGGGGAAGCCCTGCATGAGCATGTGCCCGAAGGACATGCAGGCGGCGCCGGACAGGTACTTTGCACAGGCGTTCTTCAGGATTCCGGAGGCCTCGCTCACCAGCGCCCGGTCCCCGTTCACGCTGAACTTCTCGAGGAGCACCGTGGCCAGGTTCGTGCAGGCCTTTCCGCTGGTGCGCCCGCAGGCCCATCGGTAGTGCTTTTCGGCGAGCTCTGCGGACTGGGGACCCGGCGTGCCCTCCCAGTAGTAGGTGCCCAGTTCGGCGCAACTGTCGATGTCCTCCAGCTCGCAGGCCTTCTTCATGTTGGCGAACGCCTCGGCCTTCTCCGGGTTGAGGCCGTCGGACTTCTCCTGCCAGACCGCGAGGGTGTGACAGGCCCACGGCTGGTTCTCCGTGCAGCCCTCCTCGAACACCGGGCGGAAGGCCATGAACGTCGCCTTCTCCTGCGCGGTCCCCTCCTCGGCGGCTATCAGCATCTTCACGGCCCCCACCATCATGCAGGCCCGCAGGTCCTGTGTCTTCAGGCAGGCCGTCTCGAGTTGTTCGTAGACAAACTTCTTTTCCTTGAAGAATTCCAGCGCCACCTGGCAGGACAGTTGCGTCCCGGACGAACATTCCCCCAGGTTCCACCACACGTAATCGCGCCCCGCATCCTCCGTGATCACCTTGCGATCAAACCAGTCCGCCAACTGGCCGCAGCTCTCGATCCACTGGTGCTTCCAGCAGGCCGCCGCCGTCCCCAGCAGGGCCGTGCGCAGCGGCACCAAGCGGCTGGAGGTCGCGTACATCCGTCCCAGGGCGAGGCAGCCCGCGAGGAGGCCCCCGCCGCAGGCCTTGTCGTACATGTTCACGATGCGCTCGGCCATGGCGGCGTCGGGCGTGCCCTGGCTCTCGAGCCGGCCGGCCAGGTCCAGGCAGGCATCTGCGTCGCCATCGGCGCATCCCTTCTCCATCAGGTCCGGCCAGGAATAGGACGCCGGCGCCTTGAGGTGGCCGGCATGCACCCCCTGGGCCAGGAGCCTGCACGCCATTCCGCTGCCGTCCCTGCAGGCGACCTCGAGGCTCCCTTGCTGCTGGACCACGACGTCCCAGCGCCCGGCCTCCATCAACTCCCGGACCCACCAGGTGCAGGCGGCCTGACGCATCCCGGTCGTCAGCACCGCGTCCTCATTGCCGCCGCAGGCCTTCTTCAGCGCCGCCTCGGCCGTGACTTCCGGGTCCGGATGCACGCGCCTCTCCCGGATCAGCCGGCCGATCATGAAGCAGGACAGGGCATCGTTTTGCTCGCACCCGGCGTAGGCCATCGAGAGGGCGCTGGTCCAGCGTCCAAGGCTCAGGCCCATCAGCATCGATGCCATGCCGCAACTGACCGGACTCCCCTCGCGGCAGCCCGCCATGCCCCAGGCCATCTTGCGGAGGTTCCGGAAAGGCGGGTTCTCCTCCCCGGCGTCCTCCTCGATCTCGGAGGCGAGCTGCATCACCTGGGAGCAGGTATCGGCGAAGCCCCACAGGCAGGCCCGCTCCACATTGTCAAACAGGGAACGGCGGATCGCCGGACGGTCCTTCTCGGGCCGGCTCTCCAGCGGCGGCCAGGTCTGCAACACCAGGTAGCAGGCGAACGGGTTGCCGCGCCGGCACCACTGCTCCAACTTCTCACGGATCATGCCCAGGCGTGCGCCGTTGGCTCCGTCGAAACGGGTCATCTCCCCGGAGGACACGCTCGTCAGCAGCTTCTCGTCGATGATCAACTCCACGCAGGACAACGGATGTCCGGCCGCGCACGATCGCCTCACGGCCTCGAGCCACGGCGCGGAGTGTTTTTCGAGGTAGAGGTGCGAGTACAGGAAGCACCCTTCGCCATCGCCGTGCGTGCAGGACCTCTCCAGGCTGAGCCGGGCCGAAGGACAGGCGGTGGCGCCGCACGCGCTGCGCTGCTTCATCCCCTCGACATGGCACGCCGCCGCGTGGTTCTTCTCGCAGGAGCTGGCCAGGATCGCGGCAGAACCTGCGGGGTCCGGCTCGTCGCCCAGGCCGTCCTCCACCATCAGGGCCCACAGCGCGCAGGCCTCCCCGACGCCGGCTTCGCAGAGCTTCTGCACGCGATCGCGGTCCGGGCGGAGCTCCTTGCCTTGCTTGCCCTGGATCTGGCTGCGGTCGAGCCAGTTCACCACCGTCAGCAGCCACAGCCTGGCCGGATCCGCCGCCACCGACGGGAGCAGGTCCTCAAAGCGCGACGCCGGCAGCATGATCGGCAGTCCGGGCGCCTTCGCCGGCGCGGCCTTGGGCTCGGCCGGCCACTCCATGTGAACCGCAGCGGCCTTCATCGCCGCGTGCATCCGGATCAGGCTCACCGCGATGGTCAGGCGGAAGCGGCCTGCGTCGTTGCGGCCGGTCTGCATCCGCACCAGCACGTCGGCCTTGCGGAAGCGGCGCAGTCGGTATCCTCCGCGCGCGAGGTCGGCGGCCAGCTCGGAAAGGTTCCGGTGCCGCACCGGAAGGAAGCGGCCCGAGGGATGGAAGGAGAGCTCGAAGCGCAGCCATTGGGCCAGGAACTCGTGGTAGGTCGTGGTGGCGCCCCGGGCGTCCACGGCGGGGAGGACGGCCACCCGGTAGTGATCATCCAGGCTGCCCGGGAAGATCATCCCCCACAGTTGGTGGAACTTCCCGAGCCCCTCGGGCTCCCCGCACACGACCTGGTAGGCGTTCTTCTCGCAGGTCGGGAACGTGCGCGCCGACAAGTCGCCCATGAGCGGCCCGAACCACGCATCCTCGGCCTCGGTCTGCACCTCGTGGTCCCCGGCCCAGACCTGCTTCTCCCGGTCGACGAAGCGCCGGAACTCGGTCTTCCAGTGCATGCCGCAGGCGGCCTTCGCCTCGGACTCGAGGGCCTCGGGGGCCACATTGGTGAGGTTCACCACTGGCCCCTCGTCGGTGGGCACCTTCGGGACCTTGCAATGCGTGGCCTTCTCCGGTTTGGGCGGGACACAGGCTGAAGCTCCCCCCATCACCAATACCGTGAGCGTGGCAGCGGCGCGGATCCATCGATTGATCATGGTTTCTCCTTGGCCCGGGAAGAGGATGTAATCATCCCGTATGAGCATGAAATAAAACAATGATTAATTGATGTCAATTTGTAATTTTAGACTGAAGAAAAACAGGTCCACCACCCCTGGGACACCTTGGTTCAACTACCGCTCGCGCTGGATCCAGTCCGGGAAGACCAGTTCCAGTTCCATGTGCGTGGCGGCCGGATTGCATGGTGGGTGTACGATGATTCCACCGCACGACACCGGCGAATTTTTCTGCATGAACTGCTTGAACTCCTCTTCCCGATCGGCCGGGATCAGATACCCGCCCGACTCGAAACCATGATCGGTGCCGTCGACCTGGACCAGATGTCCGCTGCGGTAGCGCTTCTGGTTCGGGGCGCAGGACGGACAGTGCTGCAACCGCAGGCTGGACAATTTGCAGGTGCTCTTGGGCGGCACGCCGACGTTGCGGCACGCGCCCGGCTGGTCCCTGCCTCCGGGGGGTGGTCCGGGCTCCGCAGCCATGCCCATGTCCGCCGGACTTTTCATGTCCACCGTCGGCGCCGTCGCCGGCGCGTCCTTCTTTTCCCCGCCACAGGCGACGAGCACTCCCAGACAGCAGTAAAGGAACAATTTTTTCATGGGCATCACCTCTTTGATCCTGGAACAACCCCAAAAATCATGCGTGGGTTTCCCGGGGATGTCAATGCGGACGCGTGTGAATAAATACTTGAAAAAAATCCGCGAAAGGGATTGGATAGGGGACTTGACACCGCCCGGGACGGTCTTACAGTGTCGTCGTCATTAGACGCGTCTGACAGATGAACCCATCCGGCGCGGCGAACCACACCTTTTGTAAGGAGAAATGCATCATGGCGATTCAAGTGACCGACAAGACGTTTGACGCGGAAGTGCTCCAGTCCCCCCTTCCGGTGCTCGTGGATTTCTGGGCCCCGTGGTGTGGACCCTGCCGCATGGTGGGTCCCGTGATGGAGGAGTTGAGCAAGGAGACCGAGGGCCGCGTGAAGGTGGTCAAGCTCGACGTGCAGGAAAATCCTGGCGTCGCCAACCGCTACGGCATCCGCTCTATCCCGACGGTCACCCTGTTTCACAAGGGCGCCCCAGCAGGGACGCTCGTGGGTGCGCGCTCCAAGGCCGACTACCTGAAGCTCGTCGAAAAGGCGTTCTGATCCGCGCATGGAAAAAAACCCGAAAAAACGCATGACCCGGGTGCTGTTCCGGCTCGCCGAGCTCTACCCCGAGGTGGAGTCCGCCCTCGTCACGGGAAACCCGTACCAGAAACTGGTGGCCACCATCCTGTCGGCACAGTGTACCGACGCCCGCGTGAACCTGGTCACGCCCGCGCTCTTCGCGCGTTATCCCGACGCCCGCGCCCTGGCCCGGGCCGAGGTGGCCGAGCTCGAAGGCCTGATCCACTCGACGGGCTTCTACCACGCCAAGGCCAGGCACCTGCTCGGGGCCTCCCTCCAGCTCGTGGAGCGGCACGACGGCGAGGTCCCTGCCGACCTTGACGCCCTGCTGGCGCTGCCCGGTGTCGCGCGCAAGACCGCCAACTGCGTGCTCAACGACTGCTTCGGTGTCGCCTCGGGCATCGTCGTGGACACGCACGTGGCCCGGCTCGCGCTGCGGCTGGGCTTCACCGTGGCCGACAAGGGCCGTGCCGGGATCATCGAGCGTGATCTGATGGCGCTGGTCCCCCGCGAGCACTGGATCGTCGTCTCCCACCGGCTGATCGCCCACGGCCGTGCCGTGTGCACCGCCCGGAAGCCCGCCTGTACGAGCTGCCCCCTGTCGGAGTTGTGCCCGTCCTGCGGCAGGGTCTGAGCCTGCATCTTTCGCATGAGAAACAACCGAAAGTATGATACAGTGACGGCCCGATCCGGGGTCGAGCCATGGGACGAAAACTACTACTCTGCTGTATCACTCTCCTGCTGATGGCGTGCTCCTCGAAAGAGGCGCCCCAACCGGTCGTTCCGATCGAGGAATGGACCCTGCCGTCACCCTCCGTTGGTTCCGAAGTCGTCGCCACCGTCGACGGTGCGCCGATCACGGTGGCGGAGGTGACCTCCCGGGCCAGGGCCGGCGGCCTGACCCCCGGGCAGGCCCTGGAGCAGGCCATCGCCGATCAACTGGTTCTGGACCATGCGCTGGCGAACCAGGATCCGCAGGTCCTCTCCGATTCGTTCAAGGCCGCCGCCGTGCAGCACCTGATCTCGAAGCAATTCGAGCCGGCGAACATGCCCGAGAACATTCCCGACGAAACGCTTCGTTCAATCTACGATGAAATCCAGAAGCGCGATGACTCCCCTGCGCAGTTCGCCGACAAAAAATTCTTCTTCTCGCACGGCCAGTGGCGTTCAGTCATCCAGTTCGTCGTCAAGGCCAGCGACATGCCCGATGCCGAGGCGGTCTCCACGGTGGAAAGCATGCTGCAGCTCACCCGCGACCACTTCCAGTTGCAGTCCCAGACCGGGCAAGCCGAGTTCCGCGAAAGCGCATGGAACCCGCACTACTCCTATGTCCCGGTGCAGTTCGAGCAACTGCCGCCGCTCTCGCTGGACTCCGATGAGAACCTGTACCGCTTCGGCGGCGAATTCGACGCGTCCTTCCTCGACAAGATCTTCGCCCTGGCCGGGGTCGGATCCTTCACCGAGGTGTTTTCGACCAGGTTCGGGTTGCACTGGGCGTATCTGTCCAACATCATCCCCGAACGGCACGATTCCTTCGACGAGGTCAGGGAGGAACTGCGCTCCAGCATCGGCGACAGTCACCGGGCCCAGCGCTTCGAGGAATGGCTCTTCCGGCTCCGGCGGGAACACCAAGTGACCACCGCGGGAGGGCGTAAATAGCCGTGTCCAACGCCTTCACGGAATTTCTCGCAGAGCTCGTCGGCACGGTGCCGATGGCCATCGGCGCGGTCATCCAGGACTCCGACGGCGAGACCGTGGACTCCTTCGGACACTTGTCGTCCTTCGAACTCATGGTTCAAGCGGCCCAGTGGGGACTGCTCTGGCGCGAACTGCAGTTCCCTCCCGAGCCACGAAGGCTCACCGGCACCACCGAGATCCTCATCGAGACCGACCGCCAGAAGATCCTGCTGACCACGCTTTTCAAGGAATACTATCTGGTGTTCATCCTGAGCAAGGAAACCCAGTTGACCGAGGCACGGCGCATCCTGGACCAGTACCTGGCCGCGATCCGCGAGGAGATGGGACTATGACCGACACCCCCACCAAGACCTGTGTCATCACCGGAGCCTCCAGCGGACTGGGCGTGGAGCTGGCCCTCGAGGTCGCCAGCACCCTGGACTTCACGGACCTGGTGCTTTCGGCGCGCCGCCGCGCGCGCATGGAGGAGCTGGCCGTGAGGCTGCGCGAGCGTAAGCCCGGCCTCGAGATCCACATCGTGTGCGCGGATCTGTCGGCGGATGATGGCGTGTCCACCTTGTTCGATGGCATCGGAGCCCTGCTGCCCACGGTCGGAATGTGGGTCAACAACGCAGGCTTCGGCTTTCGTGGCCCGTTCATCGAGCAGGAACCCGCCGACCTCGACCGCATGATCGACGTGGACATGCGCGCCCTGATGCAGTGCACCCGAAGGATCCTGCCCTCGATGATCGCCCGGCGCGACGGCCGGATCCTGAACATCAGTTCCGTCGCCGCCTTCTCTCCGATTCCCTGGTTCGCCGTGTACGCCGCCTCCAAGGCCTTCGTGCTCTCGTTCTCCGAGGCGCTGGCCCATGAGCTTGCCGGAACCGGCGTCACGGTCACGGCGTTCTGTCCGGGACCGATGCCCACGGAGTTCTTCGACATCGCCGGCAAGACCCGCTGGCACGGGCCCTCGGTGCTGTGGATCTCCCCCGACCGGGCCGCCCGCGAAGCCATCTCCGCGACCCTGGCAGGCCAGGCCGTGCACATCCCCCAGAAGCTCTTCGTGCTGGAGACCTTCCTGGCGCGGCTATCGCCACGTTCCCTTATCTCGGCCGTCTCGGGCCGCATTTTCAAGGATTGATCAGCGGGTTGTTCAGCGACGGCGGCGGATGAAGAGGAAGCCGGCCAGCGTGGCCAGGAACCACAGGCCGGCGGTCCCGGGGGCGCTGCCGGAGGTGGTGCAGCCAAGCGGGGACATCATGACGTCGTCGCCATAGTAATAACACTCGCCGTTGCCACAGTAATCGTAGTAGCCGTTGGCCTCGATGTTGACCAGGAGCGTCTCCATCAGTTGGATGTCGGCGGTCAGGTCGTCGTCTGCGAGCTCGGCGTTGACGGCATAGGCATAATCGATGGTGGAGATCAGCAGTTCTCGGGCCGTGGCGAAGTCGTAATAGGACGAGCGCTGGCAGACTTCCTTGAGGCCCAGGAAGATGTTGAGCATCGCATAACTCTTGCGCATTGAAGCCGCGGAGTAGAAATCTCCCTCAGGCATCATGCCGCCGTCGGACAGGTCGGAGACCACCACGCGCTGGGGTCCCACGGTCTCGCCGGTCTGGGGATCGGTGTAGCTCATGGTCAGAAGGATCCCCGACAGGGACATGGTGTTGGCCTGCGGCACGATGCGCACGAACATCGCCGAGCCGCCGCCGCGCCGCGAGTTCGGATCCTCGATGTTTTCGGAGGTGCGCGAGGCCAGGTAGATCGCAGGGAAGGTCGCCTCGCCGCCGGCGGACGAGGACGTGAAGTTATCGAAACCGACGGTGTCGCCGATGTAGAAGTCAGGACCCGAGGACAGGGTGAAGTGCACGTCCTCGGCGATCGGGAACGAGAAGTAGTCCACCTCCTCGACGAAGATGTCCGGAAGGGCCATGCTGTTCTCGATGAAGTAGAAGTTGCCGCCGGCCATGGCCAGCTCCTTCATCAGTTCATAGTTGACGTCGGTGCCCACGCCGATGCTGGTCAACTGCGAGGTCTTCGTCGCCTTCTCACGGGCGAAGGCGATGATCGAGTTCGGGTCCGTGATGCCGGCGGTGGGCTGTCCGTCGGACAGGAAGACCACGCGGGCATAGCGGCCCTCGGCGGCGGACATCGCTGCGATGTCGAAGCCCAGCCAGAGGGCCTCATAGATGTTGGTGCTGCCGCCGGCCACGAGGCGGTTGACGTTGGCGTGCATGATCTGGCGGTTCTCGGCGGAGTCGACGTAGATCAACTCCTGGGCCTCGCGGGCCAGGTCGGAATAGGCCACCAGGGCCAGCCGGTCGGTCGGCTCGAGGGAGTCGATCATCATGTGCAGTCCCTGCCGGACATATTCCAGTTTGTTGTCCGAGTACATCGAGCCCGACACATCGATGACGGCGATGAAATCGGTGGGGGGACGCTCGTAGTCCTGCGGGTTGACCTGCGACTTCATCCCGACCTGCAGCACGTTCATGTAGTCGGAACTGAGCACGGAGACACCGCGGCCGAGCATGCCGAACAGGCAGATGTCCTCACCGCAGTCCTCGGTCTGGTACTCGATGTAGTGCTCGGAGAAGAAGCCGTTGGCGTCGAGGGTGTCGGGACCGGGGATGCCGCCGGCGTTGACGATGTCGCGGAACACGCCGATGTCCTGGACGCCGCCGATGTTGACGTTCCCGTTGTTGGTGTTGTTGCCGTTGTTCACGGAAGTGGATTTGGCCCCGTCATCGGCGGCACAACCGTTGAAAATCGTCACCGCCGAAAGAACCATAAGCAAAATAATAAGATAGTTTTTCATAGCCACAACCTCCGATCCGATCCGGACCATGGCAGAATTCATGCCACTTTCATGGCACCAGATCGGAAAATCCAAGTATTTCATAGCATTTTCATCGGTTTTTTCCAGCCGATTTTTCACTTATTTACAATGGAGGCGACGTGGGTCTGACATTTCTGTCAGGGGAAGGGCGAAAAGTGACACGGACCGGGTCAGCCGGCCGCGGGGGGAGCGGGCAGCGTCTTGAGGTGGTTCATGGCCTGGCGCAGGCGGACGCGGGTCCGTTCGCGACCGACGATGAACATGCTCTCGAACAGCGGCGGGGTGGCCTTCCGGCCGGTCACACCCACGCGCACGGGCATGAAGACGTCCTTGGTCTTCCAGCCGCGGCTCTCGGTGACCCGGCGCAGCAGCGCCTCGAGGTTCTCGACGGTGTAATCCTCCATGCCGTCGATGGCCTCGACGAGCTCCTCGAACAACGCGACCATCTCCGCGGGCGTGCGGCCCTTGGGAACCAACTGCTTGCCGTCCTCGGTGGCGTAGTCGAGCTGGCAGTTGAAGAAGAACGTCGACAGGTCCACGAAGTCGGTGAGCGTGCGCATCCGCTCATGGACCAGCGGCATGATCTTCTCGAAGTAGTCGCGGTTGAGCCACAGGCTCTGCACGGCGTCGAGCAGGCTCTGGGGCGTCATCTCCCGCAGGTACAGGCCGTTGAGCCACACCAGCTTCTCGAGGTCGAACACGGGGCCGCCGAGGCTGACCTTCTCGAACGAGAAAGCCTGGATCATCTCCGGCAGCGTGAACTTCTCCACGTCGTTTCCGAACGAGAAGCCCATCAGCGCGAGGAAGTTGACCAGGGCCTCAGGAAGGACGCCGTACTCCTTGTAGAACAGCAGCGACACGGGGTTCTTTCGCTTGGAGATCTTCGAGCGCGTCTTGTCGGGGTTGCGCAGAAGCGGCATGTGGATCCACTGCGGCGCCTCCCAGCCGAAAGCCTCGTACAAACGGATATGCTTGGGCGTGGAGGGGATCCACTCCTCGGCCCGGATCACATGGGTGATGCCCATGAGATGGTCGTCGACGACGTTGGCCAGGTGGTAGGTCGGGAAACTGTCGCTCTTGAGCAGCACCTGATCGTCGAGCTCGCGGTACGAACGCACGATCTGACCGCGCAGCTGGTCGACCATGACTGAGTCTCCCTCCAGCGGCATCTTCAGGCGGATCACGAAGGGCTCACCGGCGGCCGCCCGCCGGTCGCTCTCCTCGCGGTCGAGGTTGCGGCACAGGCGGTCGTAGCCCGGCGGGGTGTTGGCGGCCTTCTGGTAGACGCGCAGCTGGTTGAGCCGCTCGTTGGTGCAGAAGCAGCGGTAGGCCTCGCCCTTCTCCAGCAGCTCCATCGCGTGCTTCTCGTAGATGTCACGACGCTCGCTCTGGCGGTACGGGCCGCAGGGACCACCCACATCGGGGCCCTCGTCCCAGGACAGGCCCAGCCAGTGAAGGCTGTCCATGATCGCCTTCTCGGAGTCCCGGCGGGCGCGGGCCTGGTCCGTGTCCTCGATGCGCAGGAGGAACTGGCCTCCATGCTGCTTGGCGAAGACGTAATTGAACAGCGCGATGTACGCGGTGCCGACGTGCGGATCCCCGGTGGGGCTCGGGGCGATGCGGGTGCGGACGGGTCGGTTGGTCATGGGATTCTCCTGCTTATTCCGGACGGATGACCGGACGGCCGATGCCCTCGTAATAGAAGCCATTGGCGCGGATTTCCTGCGTGTTCCACACGTTGCGGCCGTCGAAAAGGCTGTTGCCGCGCATGGCCTTGCGGATGCGCGCGAAATCGGGACGCTGGAACTCGTGCCACTCGGTGACCAGGCACGTTGCGTCGGCGCCCTCCACGGTGTCATACAGGTTGTCGAAGTAGGTGCGGTTCGCGGTGGCGGGGAAACTCGCCTTGAAGTTGTCCATGGCGACGGGATCGTAGGCGCGCACAATCGCGCCCTTCTGCTCGAGCAGCTCCACGATGACCTTGGCGGGGGCCTCGCGGATGTCATCGGTGTTGGGCTTGAACGCCAGTCCGAGCACGGCCACGACCTTGCCCTTCAGATCGCCGAGGCGGCGCTCCATCTTTTCCACCAAAATGCGCTTCTGCCGCTCGTTGCTCGAGGAGGTGGCCTCGACGACGTCGAGGAACTGGTCGACCTGGTGCGACAGGTACAGCAAGGCGCTGATATCCTTGGGAAAACACGATCCGCCGTAACCGGTTCCGGCATACAGAAACTTCGGTCCGATGCGTGAATCCGAGCCCATGCCCTTGCGCACCAGCTCCACGTCCGCGCCAACGATCTCGCAGAGCCGGGCGACGTTGTTCATGAACGAGATGCGCGTGGCCAGGAACGCGTTGGAGGCGTACTTGGTCAACTCCGCACTGCGGGTGTCCATGTCGATGATGCGCTCACGGGAGCGCACGAAGGGCTGGTAGAGTTCGTGCATCACGCTGCGGGCCCGCTCGTCGTGGGTGCCGATGACCACGCGCTCGGGACGCATGAAGTCGTTGATCGCGTCACCTTCCTTCAGGAACTCGGGATTGGAGACGACCACAGCCTCATGTTCGGTGTTGCGGTTGAAGATGTCCTGAATGATGTCGGCGGTGCCCACCGGAACGGTGCTTTTGTCCACGATCACCGTAAAACCGTTGATGTTTTTCGCCACGACCTCGGCGGCCGCCTTCAGGGCGGACAGGTCTGCGTTTCCGTCGTCGCCCTGGGGCGTACCGACGGCCAGGAAGACGACCTGGACGTTCTTGACCGCCTCGGACAGGTTCGTCGAGAAGATCAGGCGCTTCTTCTCCACGTTCCGCGCGACCATCACATCTAGACCTGGTTCATAAATAGGAATCTCACCCTTCCAGAGCATCTGGATTTTCTTTTCGTCGATGTCCACGCAATGCACCGTGTTCCCGAAATCCGCGAACGCCGCGCCCGCCACCAGACCGACATAGCCAGTACCAATCACACATACCTGCATTGTTTTCTCTCCTTGTTCGGGAGACTCATTAACCGGGTACAAACAGCCCGGTTTCTCCCTTCGGCACGTTCTGACAGGGAAACGATTCGATGTCAATGATTCTGCGCGTCCAGACGGGTGTCTCGAAAAGTGCACACGGGACCGTGTTGTATCATTTTCAGCCCCTGTTTTTCCCAGGCGTCCTCCGAAGGAAAAAAAGTTGAAAAAACCCGAATTCTCTTGACACACATGGAAAGTGAGAGAATATTCTACGCGCTTTTACGGGCCGGCCGGGCCTGGATGCCCCGCCGGAAGAACCGCCGGATGTTCCGATTTTTTTAACCCTTTCATTGATCCCGTTCCCTGCGGCGATCAACTGAGGATATACAACATGCAATTCAACGCTGAAGGTTTCACCATAGAGAACATCAACCCGATCCAGATCCGCATCCAGGGTCTCGTGCCCTGGAAGGAAGTCGAAAAGAAGTTCGACGAGACGTACCGCGAAATCTCCAAGAACATGCGTTTCCGCGGCTTCCGCAAGGGCAAGGTGCCCCGTCAGATGCTCGAAAAGATGTTCTCCAAGCACGTCGAGACCGACCTGCTGCAGGAGCTCACCCGCGGGGCCCTCGTGGAGTTTCTGCGCCTGAAGGAGTCGATCCGTCCGGCCGACAATCCCCGCGAGTGGAAGGTCACCCCCGGCGAACTCGTGAAGGGTCAGGATCTGCCGTTCTCCTCCGAGCTCGAGTTGATCCCTGAGGTCGAGCCCCAGGGCTACGAGGCCCTCAAGGCCACACGCCTGACCGCGCCGGTGAAGGAACAGTCCATCGACGAGGAGCTCGAACGCCTCGTTCAGCGCAACACCCGCGTCAACTCCATCGAGAACGCGACCCTGGCGGCCGGCACGCACGTGCAGTTGAACGTCATGGGCAAGCTCGGCGACGAGCCCGTTTCCCTCGAGAACCAGAACGTGACCATCCCTGCCTCCGCCGTGCCCGCCGATGACAGCCATCTGGCGCGCGTGGCCGCCGTGCTCTTCGGCTTCCACCTTCCGGAGGTGCCCTACGAGAACGAGATCGCCATCCCCGCCTTCGAGGACCATCCCGAGGGCCGCGTGCTCGTCGAGATCACCAAGGCCTTCACCCACGAGAAGCCCGAGCTCGACGATGATTTCGCCAAGGAGACCGGTCGGGGTGACACCCTGGCCGAGCTGCGCGAGTCCGTCGGCAAGGACATCGCCGAGGAACTGAAGAACCGCTCCGAGACGCTGCTCGAGCGCGAGCTGCTCAAGCAGATCGTCGAGGCCAATCCGTTCGATCTGGGCCAGGGTTTGATCCGGCGCCAGGCCGAGATGAAGGTCGACCAGATCCTCATGCAGTTGGGCGTGGATCCCGAGAATGAGGCCTTCCTCGATACCAAGAAGACGCTGGCCAAGAACTACTTCGCCAAGGCCGAGAAGGAGATCCGCGAAAACCTGCTGCTCGAAGGCATCGCCAAGAAGGAAAACGTGGAGATCTCCGACGAAGCCCTCGAGAACAAGCTCAAGGAGCTGGCCGACCGGAGCAACAAGAGCGTGGAGCGCATCAAGGCCGACTACACCCGCGACGGCAAGCTCGAGGAAATCCGCTACATGCTTCGCATGGAAAAGACCATTGACCTGATCAAGGGCAAGGCCACCATCGCCGAAGAGAAGGTCGACGAACTGCCGGCCCTCCAGGAAGAGGAACCGCAACCCGAGGAGACGCATGATCACGAGTGCGGCCCCGACTGCGATCACGACCATCACTAAAGGAATCCAACATGATCATCCCAACCGTCATTGAACAAACCCATCGCGGCGAACGTGGATGGGATATTTATTCAAGGCTCCTGAAGGATCGCATCATCTTTCTAGGAACTAGTATCAATGATGATGTCGCAAATCTTATTATTGCCCAGCTCTTGTATCTGCTCTCCGAAGATCCGGAAAAAGATATCATGATGTATATCAATTCCCCGGGTGGAGTGGTCACAGCCGGTCTGGCAATCTATGATACCATGCAGCATATTCCCTGTCAGGTGAATACCTTCTGCATTGGTCAGGCCGCCTCCATGGCCGCCATCCTGCTGGCCGCCGGAGCTCCTGGAAAGCGCTTTGCGCTCCCGAATTCACGGATTCTGATTCATCAGCCGATGGGTGGATTCTCTGGGCAAGCTACTGATATTGATATCCAAGCGCGGGAAATCCTCAAGCTGCGCGAGCGCCTCAACCAGATTCTTTCCCAGCACACCGGCCAGACCGTCGAGAAGGTCCAGCACGACACCGAGCGCGACTATTACATGTCGTCCGAGGAAGCCGTCATCTATGGACTCGTCGACTCCCTGATGCTGCCCTCGGGCTCCGCGCCGGCTGCCGTCGAGGCAAAATAAAGTGGATCATTCCCTGCAACCGCCCGCGTCCAACGTGAGCTGCTCCTTCTGCGGCAAGACGCAGCGAGAGGTCAAGCGGATGGTGGCCGGACCCGACGTCTACATCTGCAACGACTGCGTGCGCCTGTGCCTGGACATCATCCACGACGACACGTCGATGGAGACCGAGACGGCCACGCCCGAGAAGAAGAGCCTCCCCACCCCCCGGGATATCCGCAAACAACTCGACGAATACGTCGTGGGTCAGGAGCGCGCCAAGAAGATCCTTTCCGTGGCCGTCTACAACCACTACAAGCGCATCGAGGTGCAGGAACAGCAGGCCGGGGAGGACAAGAAGACCCAGGAGTTCGACGACGTGATCCTGCAGAAGTCGAACATCCTGCTGCTGGGCCCCACCGGCAGCGGCAAGACCCTCCTGGCGCAGACGCTGGCGAAGATCCTGGACGTGCCGTTCGCCATCGCCGACGCCACCACCCTGACCGAGGCTGGCTACGTCGGAGACGACGTCGAAAACATCATTTTGAGCCTCCTGCAGAACGCCGACTACGACATCGAGCGCACCCAGAAGGGCATCGTCTACATCGACGAGATCGACAAGCTCGCCCGCAAGAGCGAGAACCCGTCGATCACGCGCGACGTGGCTGGCGAGGGCGTGCAGCAGGGCCTGCTGAAGATCCTGGAGGGCACGGTGGCGCAGATCCCGCCCAAGGGAGGCCGCAAGCACCCCCAGCAGGACTTCATCCCCATCGACACCACCAACATCCTGTTCATCTGCGGCGGCGCGTTCTCGGGCCTCGACGAGATCATCCTCAACCGGCTCGGCGACCACTCCATCGGCTTCGGCGCCAAGACGCGCAAGAAGAGCTCGAAGTTGAAGACCTGGGAGTACCTCAAGGAGGTCCAGGCCGAGGATCTGCACCGCTACGGCATGATCCCGGAGTTCGTCGGCCGCATCCCGGTGATGTCGCCGCTGCACGACCTCGACGAGGAAATCCTGGTGACCATCCTGACCCAGCCGCGCAACGCGCTGGTGCAGCAGTACCGGTGGCTCTTCGAGCTCGACGGTGTCCACCTCGAGTTCACCTCCGACGCGCTGATCGCCATCGCCAAGCACGCGTTGTCGCTGGGCTCCGGCGCGCGCGGCCTGCGCTCGGTCACCGAACGGCTCATGATGGACGTCATGTTCGAGATCCCTTCCCGCACGGACATCGACAAGGTCGTCGTCACCGCCTCGGTCGTCGAAGACGGCGCCAAGCCCGACATCATCCTGCGACAGGCCTGACCTTCCGGTTTGTTTTGTGATCTCCCGCAACATCCTGTCTTGAAGAAGCAAAAAAAACCTGTACGTTAATGGGTGTCATCTTGTTACACTCTTTCAAGAAAGAAAGAGATTGCTCCATGATTATCATCTCCTTCCGAACCATCCTCCTGCTCATGCTGGCCACGAGCCTGTGCGGCTGCGCCGACGGAAAATCGAAGAAAGTGCCGCCGTGCGGCAATGGTGTCCTCGATCCGAACGAGCAGTGCGACGACTTCAACCGTCTTCCCGACGACGGATGCAGCGTCACCTGCGTCCTCGAGGAGGGCTGGGACTGCGGCGACACCCTGCCGACGACCTGCACCCCGATCTGCGGAGACGGCCGCGTGGTGGGTCTGGAGCCCTGCGACGACGGCGCCCTTGAGGCCGGGGATGGCTGTGGCGCCACGTGCACTGTGGAGACCGGCTGGACCTGCGAGGCCATGCCCAGCGTGTGCATCACGACCTGCGGCGACGGCCTGCGCGCCGACGGCATCGAAGCCTGCGACGACGGCAACCTCTCGACCGGGGACGGCTGTGACGCCACGTGCACCGTCGAGACCGGCTGGACCTGCGAAGGCGACGCCCCCTCGTCCTGCGGGGCCACCGAGTGCGGCGACGGCATCGCCGCGGGCCTCGAGCCCTGCGACGGCTGGGACGTGCCCGGTCAGGACTGCCAATCCCAGGGCTTCGACTCGGGCACGCTGCTGTGCGCATCGGACTGCACCTTCGACACGTCGGACTGCCAGCTCTGCGGTGACGGCACCTGCGACGAGGGCGAGATCTGCGCCCAGGACTGCGGCGCAACCTGGCTCAGCGTCGGCTTCGCGCATGCCTGCGTGCTCATGACCGGCGGCAGGGCCTGGTGCTGGGGGTACAACCACGCGGGCCAGCTCGGCAACGGGCGTGTCGGTGCCGAGGCCTGCTTCTTCGACATCCCGTGCGACTCCTCCCCGCAGGAGGTGCTCGGCGCCGAGGATCTGATGTTCATCCACGCCGGCTTCTCGACCACCTGCGCGATCAAGGAGACCGGCGGGCTGTCCTGCTGGGGCTCCAACCAGTATGGCCAGCTCGGCGACGGGCAGGCCGATCACGGGATCCTCTGCGGCACGTCCGACTGCAGCCTCGTCCCCACCTCCGTGCACCTGACCCTGCCCATGATCGCCTCCACCGTCTCCTCGGGCTACTACCACTCCTGCGCCCTGGGCATGCTCGGCGAGGTCGCCTGCTGGGGCTCGAACCAGTCAGGCCAGCTCGGCGACGGCGTCTCCACCCACGAGACCTGTGAAGGCGAGGACTGCAGCCGCACGCCGGTGGCCGTCTCGATCCTGTCCAATGTGCAGCAGATCTCCGCCGCGGGCCAGTTCACCTGCGCGCTGCGCGCCAACGGCACGGTCTGGTGCTGGGGCGCCAACGACAACGGCCAGCTCGGCAACGGGACCACCACGGCCAGCAACATCCCCGTGCAGGTCTCGGGCCTGACCGGCGTCTCGCAGATCTCCGCGGGCGGCAACAACTTCGCCTGCGCCGTGCGCGGCGACTACTCGGTGTGGTGCTGGGGCGCCAACGCCGACGGCCAGCTCGGCGACGGCTCCACCTCCGATCGCCACACTCCGGTGCAGGTGGGTTCGCTGTCGGCCACCTCCGTCTCCTGCGGCAGCAACCACGTCTGCGCCCGCAGGGCCGATCTGGCGACCTGGTGCTGGGGCGGCAACTCGGCGGGCCAGCTCGGCACCGGCAACACCGTCTCCTCGCCGGTTCCCGTGCAGATCTCCCTGCCCCTCGAGGATGGTTCCGTCGGCGCCGGCGGCTGGTACTTCACCTGCGCGCACTCCACCCTCTCGGGCGTGGTCGGCTGCTGGGGCAACAACAGCCTTGGCCAGCTCGGTCAGGGAAACCTCACCGAAAGCCTCGTCCCCGTGATCGTCCCCGGGCTGACGCCTTAGGAATCTGTCTTCTTGATTATTGTTTTCCGAAAGAAATCAACTACTTGCGAACCCACTGGTGGGGCAGATCCAGGTAGGACTTGCGGAAGATCGGATAGGTGTTGTTGTCCTTGGGGCAGATGTAGACCATGCCGCCGGGGACCTTCTTGATCAGGTTCAGTTCGGTGCCGCACTCGGGGCAGGACACGGCCAGACGCTGATTGTCACGCGCATTCGGGTTGTTCTTGGAAACGCCCATAACAGTACCTCCGTCGATAAGAGCTCCCCGGAAATCATCCAATTACATGGACCGGGAACTGCGGGTTTATAGTGGACAGGTGGGTTCAAGTCAAGCGTTTTCTGGATCCCTGCCCGCGGCGGGGGCGTCACCTCGAAGCCCGAACAGCGTGGCGACGATGGCAAGGCATAAAATAAATATTATTGGCAATCCCCAGCGATCCACCATGGCCCCGCCCAGGGGCGCCAGGATCGCGGAGAACGCCGTGTTGGCCTGGCTCTCGATGGACAGGATCGTCGCCTGCCGGTCCGGCGGCGTGTCCACGTCGAAGCGGGTTAAAAACGCCGGGCGCCATGCGTTGAACAGGAACGCGAACCCCACGAACCCGATGGCCGCGGGCAGAAATGATCCCAGTCCCACGCCGACGACCTGCAGGGAGATCATCACGAACACCCCGGTCCACAGACGTCGCGGCACCCGTGCGCCGGGGGCCTCCAGGGCGGCGATGCGGTGTGCCTGCCTTGACCCCAGCGCCGAGAAGAGGTGCAGGCAGGCCACCACGACCGCGATCCACAGCACGGACTGCACCGGCAGCCGGTCAGCCGCGTCGTGCAGCCCGCCGCCGGCCTGGGACAATTCCAGGACCACGGGCAGCCCCGCCAGCGCCAGGAACACCGGGATGTACGGCTTGAGCAGTTTTTCGACGCCCTGCACGGCGCAGCTCTCGAGGACCAGCCGGCGCAGCCCGGGCCGCGAAAACACCAGCGCGAGGGTGGCGAAGAAGCCCTCATGGCCGGCCGATGGGGAACCGGCTCCGGCCGACGTGGAACCGGCTCCGGCCGACGTGGAACCGACGTGGTGCTCGACCTCGTCGGGATAGCTCCACAGGTTCAACAACCCCAGCACGTACGGCACGCAGGCGATCAGGAACAGCCACCGCAACTGGGTCATCCACAGGGCGAGCCCGGCCGAGATCACCACCGCCACGGCCGAGCCGATCTGCGACCAGGACCGCGTGAACCCGTACACGCGGGTCCGCTCCGCCAGGCGGCCGCGCTTGCGCAGCCACTCGAAGATCATCGACTTGTGCGTCCCCGACCGGAAGGCCTCGCCCACGCCAAAGCACACGGCCGCGGGAATGCACCACCCCAACCCGTCTGCGAAGGCGTATCCCACGAAGCTGGCCAGATAGGCCGAAAAGCTCAGGATCATCGAGCGCCGCCGGCCCCAGTGATCGGCCACCCAGCCCGAGGGCACCTCGAGCACGTTGGTCACCACGTCGGCCACGGCGAACACCACCCCGATTTCAAAGAAATCCAGGCCACGCCCCAGCAGGATGATGGCAAAAAAGGGCTCGAAGTAGAGCTGGTTCTTCAGGAACCCGTACAGCGAGAAGCGGAACAGCATCGAGGGCCGCACGGCGTCGACGCTCACTCGTTCTGGCAGGCCACGGCCTCGAGTTGATCCTGGTCACGGCACGGATACACCAGGTCCGTCTCGGGATCACTCTCGCTCCACAGCAGGTACTCGCCACAGTCAAGGTGCCCGAGGCAGTCCAGCAGCAGCTCGCGGGCGCCGCGGCACTGATCGTACAGGGTGGCCTCCAGGTTCGCCGTCGCGGCGGCGTAGCAGGTGCCGTAGTCGCCCTGCCCGCATTGTTCGAGCATGTAGCAGTAGGCATCGGCCTTCTCGCGCTCCTCCACCTTCTCTTCGATGCACGCCGGCATAATCAGGGCGGCCAGCAACATGGGGACAAACAGTCTGCGCATGGATACCTCCGTCGCGGAATCATCCATTTAATAACCGAAAAACCCCCATCAATCCAGTTCAGTCCCATGAAAAAATGGAAAATCCTACCGCTAAACTCTGAAAAAAGGTGGCGAAATCGCCTTTTCGGGATATAAAAACGTGGGCGGTTGCACTTCAGATCTCCGGCGGCTGCTCGTCCTTGAACCGGAGAGGAACAGGCACACTCATGAAAAGCTTTTGGATGTTCTGCTGTATTTTCGCGCTGGCCCTCGTGGGCTGCAACGAACCCAAGAAAAAGCCCAGCAACAACGTCTTCAACAACCAGAACCCCGAGGTGTGTGACAACCTCATCGACGACGACGGCGACGGCACCATCGACTGCGCCGATCTCGACTGCCTGGGCGTGGGCAACTGCGGCAACCAGAACAACAACAACATCAACAACAACAACAACACGCAGCACATGTTCACCCTGCGCGGCAAGGTCTGGGGCCCGGGCGCGGACAACGCCTCGATGCTCGACGTCAACCGGATCCCCGTGCCCCAGGCGCTGGTGGCCGCCTATTCCTACGAGCCGCCCGATCCCACCCCGCTGCCCGGCGGCCTGTGCAACCAGTGCGTGGACGTGCCCAACGGCGTGATCCATGCCTTCTCCGACACCGACGGCTCCTTCGAGCTGTTCCTGTATCCCAACACCAACTACTGGCTGGTCGTCCAGAAGGGCGAGTTCCGCCGCGTCACCCAGTACACCGCCGGTGGCCTCGACGAGGTCGAGGACCTCGAGCCGGCCGCCGGACTGCCCCGCAACCCGGCCACCACCCTGCCCAACCGCTTCAACCCGAACCTCAAGCAGTGGATCCCCAAGATCCTGGTCGTCGAAGGCACCTATGAGCAGATGGACCTGCTGTTCGAGTCCATGGGCTTCGACTACGGCGTCGAGATCGTCGTGGTGAGCGACTCCTCGGCCTCGGGCATCTTCAACGACATGAACCAGTTGCGCCAGTACAACCTGATCGTCACCACCTGCGGTGACGACGCGTCGTATCTCACCACCGCCACGGCCCGCGCCAACCTGCGGCAGTACGTCTACGAGGGCGGCAAGCTCTACGTCGACGACTTCTCCTACGACTTCGCCGAGCAGCCCTTCCCCGAGTTCCTCAACTTCATGGCCGACGGCAGCACCTGCGGCATGGGCACGTCCGCACCGGGCACGGTCGGCGACTGCAACAACTGGTCCTCCTACAGCCCCATGGGCACCCCCGGCGACCCGTACCTCGACGCCTGGCTGGGCATCATCAATCCCGGCGGCACCATCGAACTGCTCGCCGCCTGGGACATCATCCACAGCATGAACCCAGGTCTCCAGGGCGAGTGCGAGGACGACATGGATCCCAACTGCGTCGACGGCAACTACATCGGCCCGCCCAAGGTCTGGATGTACGGCGACTGGTCCGGCTACACCCACAACCCGGTCACCGTCTCCTGGAACTACTACTGCGGCAAGGTCCTCTACACCGTCTATCACACCCACTCCGGCTCGGGTGGCACCGGCTGGGACTACGCCCTGATCCTGCAGGAGAAGATCATGATGTACCTGATCATGGAGATCCAGACCTGCACCGACCCCGTCATCGTCGAGTAAGCGTCCACGCCCCCCGCGCTTGAACTCCTGATTTACAGTTTATCCATGATGGATTGAAAGTTGACTTACAGTTTATCCATGCTAGATTGCAAATCATGGAAGCGTCCACCCCTCTGTTCAACCGCTGGCTGTCCATCGACCCCGCCAAGAGCGCCCTCCTGATCGGCCCTCGGCGCTGCGGCAAGACCACCCTCCTGCGCCAGCGCTTCCCCGAACATCGCTACGCCACCCTCGACGACCTGGACTTCCTGGACTGGGCCGTCCGGGATCCCAAGGGGTTCGTCTCCCACCTGGGTCCGCGCTGCATCATCGACGAGGTCCAGCGGTCCCCAAAACTGACCATCGCGGTCAAGTACGCCATCGACAACGAGGGGGCGCACGTGCTGATGACGGGATCGAGTTCCCTGGGCCTGCTCGACGCGGCCGCCGACTCGCTGGCGGGCCGCGTGCGCCTGTACGAGATGACGCCCGCCTGCTGGGGCGAGGACCGCGGGGCCCCGACCCATGAGATCTTCGGCGCGCTTCCGGATCCGCCGGCGCTGAAGGCGGCCGCCCGCGAGCTCGACGAGGTCCTCGCCTGCGGCCTGTTCCCCGAGGTGCTCACCACCGAAGGCCGCGAGGCCCGCCTGGCCCTCCTCAACGACTACCGCAACACGTACTTCATGAAGGATCTCCTGCAGATGGCGAACCTGGACAACCTCGAGGGCCTGATGGCGATCTATGTGAACGCCTGCCGCTCCCTGGGCTCCCACCTCGAGGTCAGTCACTTCGCGCGGGAGGCGGGGCTCTCCTTCCCCACCGCCAAGAAATATCTGAACACGCTGGTCCAGTCCCAGCTCGCCTTCCGGCTGACGGGCTACCACTTCGGCCCGGCCAAGCGGATCATCAAGGCCGCCAAGACCTATTTCGCCGACAACGGCATCCCCGCGTCCTTCCGCGTCCCCCTCTCCGAGGGCCAGATCCTGGAGAACTTCGTCATCTCCGAGCTCGAGAAGCGCCGCCGCATGGGCCGGATCCGCGCCGACCAACTTTTTTATTACAAGACCACCTCCGGCCGCGAGATCGACGTGGTCTTCGAGGCCGACGGCGTGGTCCACGCCATCGAGATCAAGTGCACCCGCGCCCCCGGCCGCGCCGACACCGCCGCCCTTCGCGACTTCGCTGCCGCGATGGACCTAGCCGGCCGCCCCTGCCGCTGCTTCCTTTTTCACCGCGGGGAGGACCCCTCCACCCTCGACGGCGTCCGCCTCCTTCCGGTGGCCTCGCTCATGGGCGCTGGGTAGGGACCGGAGGGACGGGAAACTTGGGTTTACTTCACGCCCCCGGAAGCACGTCATATTTCTGCTTCTCCGGAATCACCCCGCGCACGCCGCCCTTTGGATCCTGCATGTCGCCCTGGTATCGTGGGATCAGGTGAATGTGCATGTGACCCACCGACTGGCCGGCAGCAGTACCCACGTTCACGCCGATATTGAATCCATTCGGGTGATATTCCCGCTCCAGCAGCAATTTTCCTTCAACAAGCAGGGCATCAAAGGACGCCCGTTCCTCCGGGTTCGCGTCGAACCACGAATCAAAATGCCGCTTCGGCACGATCAGCAGGTGCCCAGGTGAAACGGGGAACTGATCGAAGAACGCCTTCGCATGGGCGTTTTGAAGGACAATTTCCCGATGGCTGGTCTCGCAGAAGGGGCAATAGGAGACGGAGGGTTCCTGGGCGGAAACGATGATGGACGCTGTTTTCCCCGGAAGGGATTTCTCCTCTTCGCTGAATTTTCTTCGATGTTCCTCAAGGAAATTTTGATGGGAATCCAGACTGATCAGGGAATGCATCGGACGCAGAAACAACTGGTAATCCGCGTGTTGTTGGAAATTTCGGTTGACGAGACACTGACCTTTTTCGTCGAAGGTGATGGTCCAGGAATCAAATAGTTTATCGTGCAGGGGGCAAAGCAGCAGAGCGTTGTTGAGATCCATTCGCTCATCATGGGTCGAGTCAGCCCAGCGCTTGATATGGGAAGCGACCAGCAACTTTTTGGAACTGATCCGGCACAAGACGCAGTGGTCATAATCTCGCAACAGATGTGTGCGAAACTTGCCCTGTCCAATTCGCCCCTTTACCAGCATTTCACGTTCGGTCGCTTTGACAGGAACCATGATTTCCTCGACCTTCGTGATTTCACGATCCAGGTTGAAATCATAGAAATCAACTGGCAAATCGAGAATGGGCATGGCTTCCTGAATGCGACGGATGGCTATCTCTTTGACTTTCTTGAAGACCTCCAACTGGAAGGCAGGGTCAATATCGATGCGGAAGAAAAACTGGTTTGATTCTCTGTCATAGTGGCCAAACTGATGATTCTTTCCCCAATGACCCATAGGCATTTCAGCGATCAGTCGTTCGGTGTACCTGCGGGAAGGCTCGTCAAACTGAATTTTAAAATCTCTTTTGTCCTGATCCAAAAACTGGACCTCACGGATTACATCCCAGTGGGTCAAAATGAAGTGAAAAAATGGCGCGGCTTCTTCTGGCTTGATTGGCTTCCACCAGTTGGAAGCATTTCGGCCCTTGCATTCAAGCATCGCCAGCAGAAGGACCATTTTGTAAATTTTCTTGCATCCCGTATTGCGAATTGGACTGAATCGGGTCGTTTCAATCTCTTTCAACAAGTTATTTACATCGTGAGGAAACTCATTCATACGCTTGAAATTACTGCTGTATGAAGGAAATAAAAAGACAATAATTGAGAAGATGAAGCAATGCCGGAGCCATCGCACGTTCTTACGGCGATGGGGTATTCTTCAGAAAATGCCCAGAGTTGCATTCGCTTCAGCGTCGGGCGGTTCACGACCGAAGATGAAGTGGAGACGGCGCTGGAAATGATCAGGACCGTTCTTTTATCATTTTCCATCCAAGCAAATTGTTTTGGCCTCGAAGAATGGTTGGGTTTGCCTGTGGAGTCTATAAATCCACTTCTGTAGTTTATTTCTAAACCATTGGAGTTTTGGGAGGCGAGGATGGAGTCCTCCGAAATCGCAGTGGAGTCCTGCGAAATCACAGTGGAGTCCTGCGAAATCACAGTGGAGTCCTGCGAAATCGCATTGGAGTCCTGCGAAATCACAGTGGAGTCCTGCGAAATCGCATTGGAGTGCTCTGAAATCACAGTGGAGTCCTGCGAAATCGCATTGGAGTGCTCTGAAATCACATTGGAGTCCTGCAAAATCGCATTGGAGTTCTGCGAAATCGCATTGGAGTTCTGCGAAATCGCATTGGAGTTCTGCGAAATCGCATTGGAGTT
>PHAZ01000017.1 GCA_002841825.1 Deltaproteobacteria bacterium HGW-Deltaproteobacteria-22
TATGAGAAGTTCAATCCCGCCTCCCGGGCTGCCCGGTTGAAGACCCCCATGCTCGTGATTACCGGCGAGAAGGACTACCGCATCGCCTACACCCAGAGCCTGCACCTGTTCACCGCCCTGCGCCGACAGAACATTCCGGCCCGCCTGGTGGTGCTTCCCGACGACGGCCACTGGCCGCACCCGGTGCGCTCCCTGCCGTTGTATTACACCGCCCACCTCGAGTGGTTCGCCACCTATCTGCAGACCGCACAGCCTGCGGTCTCCCTGTCGAAAATGCTCGGTCGCTGAGCAATCCTTCAATAGAATAAATCCCACTTGAATTTCTTGTGGATCGTGCCATAAAGATGAGTTGCCCGGGTTTCCGGCAGAAAGGATCCATAATGCGCAGTTCTCTTTGGTTTCTTGTGATTTCAACCCTGACCATGGGGTGGTTTTCCGCGTGTGACGACGGATCGTCGAAAAAGACTAACAATAATAATGTAAACAATACAAACAATGCCACTTGCGGCAATGCACTGATCGAGGGCAGCGAGGTCTGTGACGGCACGGCGCTGGGCACGGCCACCTGCGCGACCGAGGGCTTCGACGGGGGCACGCTGGCCTGCGCGGCGGGCTGCACGGCTTATGACACCTCGGCCTGCACCAACAACGAGAACTGCGGCAACAACACCATCGAAGACGCCGAGGTCTGCGACGGCACCGACCTGGGCACGGCCACCTGCGTCACCCAGGGCTTTGAGGGCGGCACGCTGGCCTGCGCGGCCAACTGTTCGTCCTTCAATACGGAGTCCTGCACGGGCGGCACCGAGGGCCCCGAGCTCCGCGAATGCGGCGCGGCCGTGGCGCCGACGACCGGCACCTGCGATTTCACTGCCGGCACCGGCGACCTGGTCGTCCTGCGCGGCACGGTCCTCACCGGCGACGTGACCTTCCGCAACGGCGAGGTGGTCTACAACAAGACCACCAACAAGATCGTGTGCGTCGACTGTGACTGCTCGGCCACGTCCGGCTACGCCGATGCGCCCCTGGTCCAGTGCGGCGACAACGTCATCTCCCCGGCGCTGATCAACGCCCACGATCACATCGGCTGGATCCAGAGCCCGCCGATCGGCCACGGGACCATCCGCTACCATCACCGCAACGACTGGCGCAAGGGCCTCGAGGGCTTCACCAAGATCTCCATCCCGGGCAACTGCACCAACGAGCAGAAGCAGTGGGGCGAGCTGCGCCAGGTGCTCTCCGGGACGGTCACCCTGTTCGGCTCCGGCTACGGCACGGGCTTCATGCGCAACGTCGACAACAGCACCGCCTCCCTGATCCCGGGCATCTCCCCGCCCGAGTACGAGACCTTTCCGGTCCACACCGGCGCCGAGACGAGCCCCGCGCTGATCCTGGTCGAATCGGGCTGCACGCCCTATGTTTTCGCGGCGGTCACCGCCGATCTGCACGGGTTCTCCTCCTTTGTGCCCCACGTTTCCGAAGGCGTCAATGAGGCCGCCCGCAACGAGTTCCGCTGCATGTCCGGCCTCGAGCCCGACGGCGAGGACCTGCTCGGCCCCAACAGCACCTACATCCACGCCATCGGCCTGGCCGCCTCGGACCTCTCCGTGATGGCAGCCAAGGGCGGCCGCGTGATCTGGTCCCCGCGCACCAACATCGACCTGTACGGCAACACGGCCTCCGTGACCACCATGGACAACTTGGGCATTGTCATCGGCCTGGGCACCGACTGGACGATCTCGGGCTCCATGAACATGCTGCGCGAACTGAAGTGCGCCGACAGGCTGAACAGCAACTATTATAATAGTCATTTCTCCTCCTATCGTCTGTGGCGCATGGCCACCGTCGACAACGCGATCGTGCTGGGCGTGCCCCAGTACATCGGTGACCTGACCGTCGGTCTCTATGCAGACATCGCGATCTACGACCGTCATGGCGTGGGCGACGACCACCGTGTCATCATCGAGTCCGACCCCGAGCACGTGGCCCTGGTCCTGCGCGGCGGCAAGGTGCTCTCCGGTGACACCGCCCTGGTCGACGGCATGGCCACCGGCTGCGACGCCCTCGACGTCTGCGGCGTCGCCAAGCAGGTGTGCGTTCAGTCCGAGATCGGTGTGTCCCTCTCGACCCTGACCTCTTCGGCGGGCACCATCGGCGAGGACTTCACCGACACCTATCCGCTGTTCTATTGCAACTCCGATCCCATCGGAGAGCCCACCTGCACGCCCTCACGTCCCGATGAGTACGACGGTCAGCTCGTGGCCGGCGATCTCGACGGTGACGGTGTCGCCGATGCCGATGACAACTGTCCCAACGTCTTCAATCCCCCCCGCTTGCTTGACGATGTGGCGCTTATCCTTCAGGCCGACGCCGACTTCGACGGCGAGGGCGACGCCTGCGACGTGTGTCCCCTCGACGCCGACACCACGGTCTGTTCGTTCAACCCCGATGACGCCGACGGCGACGGCGTGGCCAACGCCACCGACAACTGTCCGATGATCGCCAATCCCCAGCAGGAGAACAACGACGGCGACTCCATGGGCAACGCTTGTGATCCCTGCCCCGACGCCAACCAGACCGGCGCCACCGGCTCCTCCATCCCCGCCCTGCGCCAGCTCTGCCACGCCGATCACCCCGCCGAGGGGACCATCGTGACCTTCACGGGCGTGCTCACGGCCCTGGACACCAACAAGTTCTACCTGCAGGATCCGGGCGTGACCGCGTTCGGCGGCCTGTATGTCTACACCGGCATCGCCCCGACGCTGACGGCAGCCGACCTCGGCAAGACCATCTCCGTCACCGGCACCTACGCCGAGTACTTCGAGCAGACCCAGATCGGTTCCCCGACCGCGGTGACCATCGTCGATCCCGGTGTCGTCGTGATCAACCCCATCGACGTGACCTTCTCCGAGATCAACAACACCGGCGCGCGCGCCGAGGAGCTCGAGGGCATGCTCGTCAACGTGACGATCACCGGGACGAACTATCCCACGGTGACCAACGCCAATCCGGACGCCCCGGGCGACTACATGGAGATGACGCTTTCGGACTCCACCAACGCCACGATCCGCATCGATGACGACCTGTATGCAGGTTACACCCGCACGCTCAACGATGCCTATTCGGTGGTCCGCGGCATCGCCGTGTGGACGTTCTCCAACCGCAAGATCCTGCCGCGCAACGCCACAGACCTGGTCAAGGTCACCAAGTAAGCCCCCACGCCTTCCGGCGGAAGCCGGAATGGTGGTTCCCACCGGAGAGATGATCCCGTGCAGTTCGTGACCCCTGCGGTGATGCTTTTCATGATGTTCCTGCCGCGCTGCGAAGGGCGCGCGCCGAAGTTGTGCGCGCCCGCGCCCGCTGACATGCAGTGCGTGTTCGGGGGTGAGATGATCCGCGGTCGCGACAAGGGACCCAGGAGTCAGCGGCCCTCGGCCAGGATCTGGGTCGACACCTACTACATGGACACCACAGAGGTCACCGTCAAGGCGTTCGACGCCTGTGTGGCCGCGGGAAAGTGCCCGTTTCAGAAGACCAACTGCAAGGGGTTCTCGGACCCCGAGCAGCCCAAGGTGGGGGTGAGCTGGTTCGCCGCCAGGGCCTTCTGCGAGGCCCAGGGCAAGCGGCTTCCCACCGAGGCGGAGTTCGAGAAGGCCATCCGGGGCCCCGACGGTGAATGGTTCGCCTGGGGCAACGATCCGCCGTCATGCGCCAACACCGTGTATCTGGCGCCCAAGGTCGGCCGCGGCTGCGGGAAGACCAGCCCCAAGGAGGGCACCGGCGCCACCTGGCCCGTCAAGAGCCGCCCGGCAGGACGCTATGGACTTTACGACATCAGCGGCAACGCCGACGAATGGACCCAGGACTGGTACACCTACGGCGGCTACGCCGAGTGCGGCGCCGACTGCCTGGGCGTGAACCCGAAGGGGCCCTGCGGCGGGGCCGACAAGTGTCCTGGCTTCGTCGAGCGGGTGGTCAAGGGCGGATCGTGGTTCTGGGATCCGTCGCACCTGCCGGGATACTTCCGGCGGCCGCACTTCCCCGACAACAAGAAGATCTACCACCACTTCGGCTTCCGCTGCGCCAGGGACTCGGTCACGCCGTGGGACTTCGTGCCGATCCTGATCAATGAATGGGTCGACGGCGCCGCACGGTTTTCCGGCCTGCGGATGTGGTGGCACCCGCCGGTGAAGAGGAGGAAGTAGCCATGGATCGACGAAAATTCCTGCAGGCCGTCGCCCTGTCGGCGGCCGCCGTCGCCTGTGGTCGCAAGGGTGGTTCCGACCCTGCCGCCGATCCCGCCGGTGCCGGACCGTCCGTGCCGGAAAAGCCGCCCATCCCACCGCCTGGTCCGGAGGTCTCCATGGCAGAGGTCAAGCCGCCGCCCACGGAGCCGGTCGACACCATCGTCAAGCCGCCGCCCACGGGCGCGCCCTCCGAGGTCTACTTCACCAAGGAGATTTCACCGGCCGCCGTGATGCGGGTGTATGAAAAGATCGCGCACCGGGTCAAGGGCAAGGTCGGCCTGAAGGTCCACTTCGGCGAGGACAAGAACCCCAACTACCTCAAGCCCGAGATGTCCAGGGATCTCGCGCTCAAGCTCAAGGCGACCCTCGTGGAGACCAACGTGCTCTACGTGGGGCGCCGGCGATACACCGAGAGCCACATCGCCTCGGCCCGCGAGCACGGCTTCACCTTTGCGCCCATCGACATCCTCGACTCCGAGGGCGACAAGACGCTGAAGGTCACCGATCCGCGCATCAAGCACTACAGGGAGGTCAAGGTCGGCGCCCACATGGACCGCTACGACACCTTCGTGGTGTTCTCGCACTTCAAGGGGCACGGCTCGGCCGGCTTCGGCGGGGCCATCAAGAACGTGGCCATGGGCTTCAGCTCCATCGCGGGCAAGATGGCCCAGCACGCCAACGACATCCCCTCGGTCGACGGCACCAAGTGCGTCAAGTGCATGCGCTGCGTGGGCGAGTGCCCGGCCAAGGCCATCACCGTCGACGACGCCGGGGTGCGCATCGACAAGAAGAAGTGCATCGGCTGCGCCAAGTGCATCGGTGAATGTCCGACGCGCGTGTTCGGCGTGCCCAAGGGCCTCGACAAGAACCTGTTCAATGAGCGCCTCGTCGAGTACGCCAAGGTCATCTCCGACCACTACCCGATGGTGTACATCTCCGTGATGGCGAACATCTCCAAGGGCTGCGACTGCGCCCGCACCCACCAGAAACCCTTCATGGGCGACGTGGGCATCCTGGCCTCCCTCGACATGCTCGCCATCGACAATGCCGCCCACGACATGGTCAACCAGGCCGCCGGCCACGAGGACATCTGGAAGGACAAGAACTCGGTCTCCGGTCGCCTCCAGCTCACCCACGGCGCCGAGGTCGGCCTCGGAAACACCGCCTACAAGTTGATCAACCTGGATTGATCGCGCCCCGGGCACAGTTCTTCTTCCGTTTTGGAGTGCGGTGCCTCGGCACCGCGTTCTTCTCTTCTCTTCTCTTCTCTTCTCTTCTCTTCTCTTCTCTTCTCCTAATGCTTCGTGCTCACCGGTCACGGCTATAATCGCCATGACCGGTCTTTTCCGGCGGCTTTTCTTATAATTTCTAGTTTTTCTTTTCGCCTGGCGGTGGCATTAACTGAATGATTTTGTTCTCATATTTCTCCCCGGGAGAACATCTCCCGGGCCCCTCTGGTCAGGGGGACGCCGGACCGGCGTAGAGTGGGTGCCGCACTCGCGGCTACAGGCAGGACGGAGCCGGCGGAGTCCCCCCGACCGGTCCAACGGTCGGCCGACACCCCCCTGGTTTGCCGCAGCGATGAGTGCGTAGTGTTTCTCTTCTCCATGATGGGACCGCGCGGAGACTTCTTCTGCTCCCGGGCGGCCCAGTCTGGCCATTCCTGCCGCTCCGACCTATCGCAGCACCTTGACGCGGTTGTCTTTTATCACGAGCACTTCGGGGCCGTTGCTGCCGTAGTGCCTGGAGAGGCCCACGTCGATGCGCCAGGCCCGTCCGTCGCAGGCGGCGTTGATGGTCCTCTGCGGGGTGTGCCCCACGACCATGCGGTCCGCGTCCAGCAGCCTCAGGGTCGCGGCCAGCTCCTCGCAGATCTCGGCCGAGGGGACGCCGTTGGAGTAGTGGCGCATCCAGAGCATGGTGTTCACGTCGAAGTCCAGCGACGGGCGCTTGCCTTCCAGGAAACCGGCGGCGGCCAGGTTCAGTTCGTCGAGGCCCCGGCGCACCTGGGTGGTGGTGATCCCGCCGTGCACGAACACGGTGCGCCCGATCACCAGCGTGACCTTCCGGGTGGCCAGCAGCAGCGCCAGCCTGCCACCGGGCGCGAACAACTGCCTGCGGGTCAGTCCCTTTTCATTGAAGGCAAGCTTTCCACGCATCGACACGGAGTCGAAGTCTCCCTGGGCGTTGAGCATCTCGTGGTTGCCGATCAGCGGAAAGACGGCGCCGCCGGTTGTCTCCCCCTGGCCCTGGAGCGCCAGGAGCAGGTCCCAGATCGCCTTCTCGTCGTCGCCCCGATCCAGGTAATCCCCGGTCAGCACCACGATCCCGTCGCCGCCGATCCACTGATCCTTTTCATCGATGGCGCTGGCCAGCTTCAGTGCGCCGCGCAGGGCGGTCAGGTCCCCGTGGATGTCGCCGATGGCGGTCACGACCTGGCCGGGCTTGACCGAGATCCGCTTCACCGCCGGCGCGCCGGGGCCGGAGGTCGGCTTTTCCGCTGCAACCGGCGTTGTCTCCTGCGTGTGACCGGACCCTGGTCGCAAGGTCCCCGGCTCCTGTCCCCTCGGTCGGTCCTCAGGACGGGAGCAAGCCACGGCGAGCCAGGCCCAGAGCGCAATCAACAGCGTCGTCCGGAGCAGCCTCGGTGTCTTCGTCGGGCATGCCGCAGACAGGTTCATGGCGCCGTCTTTCCGGGTTCGCGGCCCGCGGCGGCGGTCACGGCATCGAGCAGTACTGCGCGGTAGCAATCCGAACTCTGGGTCGTGCCCGAACTCAGATGAAAGAAGCGCTTGGCCGCCTCGGCCTTGAGGAAGGCCACGTTCCCCCGGTGCCCGTTCTTCCTGAACCACTCGGCGGCTTCGAGGCGGTTGCGGCAGGTGGTGGACCCGCTCAGTTGGGCGGTCCAGAAGCGCTCCTCGTCAATGCCGCGGGAAAAACCCCGGGCGGTGACGAACTTGTGGAGCTCATACCGGTGGTCGGTGTCGAACTTGTCGTCGTTGAGCGCCACCAGCAGGAACGAGACCTCCTCGGGTGTGGCCTTCATGTAATGCTCCCGGATCAGGCGCAGCGTGAGCTGCCGCTGCCAGTGTGTTCCCAGGATGAGGTTGTGATTGAGGACCGCGTGGAGGGCTTTTTCCCTCTTCAGGAGCGGATCGATCCGGAGGGCCTTTCCCAGGGAGTCGAGTGACTTGCGGAAGTCCCGCAGGCGGGCCAGGGCGAGCCCCAGGCGCAGGTGCAGCTGGGCGTCCTGCGGGAACCACTCGATCCACTCGCGCAGGTTACGGACCAGCTCGACTGCGGGGCCCTTCTCGAGTTGGGCGATGGACGCCAGGGTCAGACGCGCCTTCCCCTCGGCGACCAGTCCCAGGCGGGCCCGTTGCAGCGACTCGGGTGCGGAGGCGGAGCCGGGATTGTCCGAGCCGGCGGGCCCGGTGCCCTTGAGGGCCGCCTCGAGCCGGGCCAGCTCCTGGGGCGAGGTCATGCCGGTGGCCATCGCGACATCCCCGGGGACCTCACGCGGCGTTCCGGCGTCGGACTTGACGGGCGTGTCCTGCCCGGCGACGGGGGGCCTGGCACCCGACGGGGTCGAGGAGCCGGAGAAGACACCGGAGAACGCGAGCCCCAGCCCGATGGCCAGGACACAGACGACCGCCAGGCCGGCGAACAGGAGAATCCGGGGCCTGCCAGGCACGCCCGACCCGGTGGAGGCCGTCACCGCGCCTGCGGACAACACCGTGCCTGCAGCCGGCGGCGTGATGGCGGCGGCCGGGGCGGGCGGGGGCGGCATCGGGACGGGCGCGGCGGGCACGGATTCGGCGGTCTGCAGCAGGTCCGCCAGCGCCGAGGCCATCCCGGCTGCATCCCCCGGACGATCGCCGGGCTTCTTGCCCAGGGCTCGCAGGACCAGTTGATCCAGCGCCTCGGGGACGCCGGGGACCAGGTCCCGCACGTGGGGCGGCGGCTCCTGGATGTGCATGGCCAGGAGCTCCATCGTGGAGGACGCCTTGAACGGGAGCCGCCCGGTGAGCATCTGGAAAAGGATCACGCCCATGGCGTACAGATCGGCCGCGTGGGTGACGGGCTGCCCCTGGGCCTGCTCGGGCGACAGGTACGACGGCGTGCCGAAGACCAGCCCCGCCGCGGTGAGCTGGGGGCCGCCGTCCTCGATGAGCTTGGCGATGCCGAAGTCGACGAGCTTCAGGCTCTCCTCGCCGGCGGCGCTGACCTGGAGCATGATGTTGTCGGGCTTGAGGTCGCGGTGCACGACCCCGGCCTTGTGCGCCTCGGCCAGGGCGTCGAGCATCAGGATGCCCAGGCGGCAGACGCGGCACCAGTCCATGGGACCCTCGCGCAGCGCCCGCGTGAGGGAGTGGCCCTCGAGGAACTCCATGACGAGGTAGAACGTGCCGTCCATGGAGCGGCCGAAGTCGAGCACGGCGATGATGCCGGGGTGGGACAGGCGCGCGGCGCTCTCGGCCTCCCGGCGGAAGCGCTCGACGATCTCGGAGTGCACGCTCATGGCGGGCTTGAGGACCTTCAGCGCCACGTCCTTGCGCATCAGGATGTGGGTGGCCCGGTACACCTGGCCCATGCCGCCCTCGCCCAGCAGCGCGCCGACCTGGTACTTGCCCTCGAACAGGTTGCCCGTGAGCAGGCCGGTCTTGCCGATGGGCGCCGGTGCCTTGCGGCCCGCGGTCGTGGGGGCGTCGCCGGACTGCGCGTGGCCGGTCTGTGAGTCCCGCGTGACGAGGAGCCCGGGGTCCATGGTCTCCGGCGGCGGCTCCGGGGTCGTGTTCACCGGCCCCTGAGCGACGGTCGAAGGCTCTGCGGTCACGGGAAGACCCAGGACCGTGTGGGCGGTCGCCTCCACGGGCCCGGACGTGGGCGGGGCCACATGCATCGCGCGTGAGGCCAGCTCGGTGCGTGATGCTGTTGCGGTTCTCTTCGGATCGTCGGGCGGCGGTGTTGGATGCATGGGCCATTTTATATCTCTTCCCGGAATCGGACGCAACCGCCGGCTGGGTCCCGCCTCGGTCCTGGCGCGAATTTTTTTAAAAACACGGAAGAAGCAGCGAAAGGGCAGCAGCCGAGTCGGAAGCCGGACTGGTCTGACCTGTCGGACCAGTCAGACTCGTCGGATCAGTCGGACCCGTCGGACCCGTCGGACCAGTCGGACACGCGACCGGGCCCATGGTCGCCCGGATCGGGCCGCCTTGGAGAAACTGAACACGCCCGCGTCGCGGGCGAACGAACGCGCCTGCAACGCAGACGCACAGACCAGCGAAGGATTGCGGCGTCCCCGAAGGGGCTGGCGCAATCCTGGTGAAGGGGAAAGACCCTTATGTACTCCAAGAAGACTCTGAACCGGCTACGGCGCGACCGGCGCCGTGGGAGCGGGCGCTTCTCCGACCGTGAGGCGTATCGTGCCGAAGAGGGTGCGGCCCGAGGAGTTGCGCATGACGTAGCCCAGCATCTTGGCGATGGTGGTCAGCGCGACGCCGCTCCTGAGGGTGACGTGCACCACCGCGGCGCGGGGGATCCTGTGGCGGATCCCCTCGAGCTTCTGGCGAAGCCCGGAGAAGTCGTAGGCGCCCGCGGCGATGAAGGGGTTGCCCGCCAGGGGGCCGGCGCCCGAGGAGAGGGTCAGTTCGTCGGGGCCGAAGGTCAGCAGGATGTCGTGGGGGACCGGCGGCGGCCCCGCCAGGTCGACGGTGCAGGCGCGCAGGACCTGGGAGGCGTTGCGGAACAGGAAGCGCAGACGGGTGTGGCCGCCCGCGCGCAGCTGCTGCCCCAGGAGCAGCACCTGGTCCGATGAGGCGCGGCCCGACAGGGCGATGGTGAAGTCGCCGGAGCGGGCGGCCACGCGCCGGGCCGTCGTCAGGAAGGATCCGCCGGCGTCGATGGCCTCGTGGGCGCCGGGTCGGATCTCACCGGTGGCGGGGAAGAACACGGAGGGTCCCTCGGCCTCGGCGGCGCCGAAGGGATCCATGCGGATCACGGGCCACACGATGTTCTCGACGGCCGCCTTGGAGTAGGAGGGCACGTCGGTGTCCGCGCCGTCATCGAGGGGCAGGGACGGAAACAGGGTAAGCTCCAGGCGTTCCCAGGCGACATCGGCCCTGGCCAGCTTCTCCCAGTGCCACACCGAGAGCGGATGCGGATCGCGGCGCGTGTCGGCCAGCAATTGCCGCAGGAAGGCGGCGGTGCGGAACACGAGGTGGTTGTCCAGCGTGTAGTAGCGGTAGTCCTCGACGCGGGTCAGGCCCACGGCCGACGGTGGGCAGGCCGCGGCCAGGCGCCGGGCGCGCAGGGTGAAGTCCGCCAGGGGTTCGGTGATCTTCGCCTCCGGGCACGAGGGCAGGCAGTACGGCGGCCAGGCGTCGGGGTTGTCCTCGGGGCCGGCCGTCGAGAACGAGGCCGCCCAGGCGGGGCAGGGGAAGCCCAGCCAGCGCACGAACTGCCAGGTGCGCTCGTGGGCGGGCTTGTCAGGGAGCAGCGACAGCGCATGAAGGTAGGCGCCCAGCAGGGTCAGGCGGGTCAGCCGTTCCATGGGTGATCCGAGCAGGGCGACGGCCTCCTCGAAGTGCTCGCGATCCCAGCTCTCCTTGAGCTGGCCCTGCCAGCGCAGGAAGCGGCGTCCCCACTCGGCGGTCTCGGGCGAAACGGCGGCGCAGGACGCGAAGGCCTCGTGCAGCGCCTCGAAGAGGCGGACGGCGCAGTCGGGGTTGACGCGGGGGTTGTCGCAGGCGATGCCGAAGTTGCCGAACAACTGGGCCTGGTGTCCCGGGGGCAGGTCCTGGGCGGCCAGGATCAGTTCCCCGATACCGAAGAAGCCCAGTCGGCAGGCCTCCGACGGGGAGGTGCGGGCCAGGATCGCCAGCGCGTTGTGATAGCGCCGGATCGCGGCGGCGCTCTCGATGCGCGGGAGCCAGCCCGGGTCCTCCTGCTTTTTGGGGCCGCAGGCGGAAATCCAGAGTATGGCAAAGGCGAGGGAAAAAAGATGGACTCGTCGGAGCATCGGCACACCTTCGCCCGACCCGAAAAAAAACGCAAGGGGCGATTTGGCGGGGGAGCCTGGTGACAGTAAAACCGTGCTTGCAGAAAAAGAAGATGAGGAGAAAGAGACTGCGGAGAAGACGGATCAGAGCGGACAGGACAGATGAGAATGGAGAAGCGTCGGCACGTCTGTGGCGGAAAAAGAAACTCCACGCGTTCATCGCAGGAGCAACCAAGGGGGGTGTCGGCCGACCGTTGGACCGGTCGGGGGGACTCCGCCGGCCCCGGCTTTCCGGTCGCAGTTCCTGCCGCGCATGGTCCACGCCGGTCCGGCGTCCCCCTGACCAGAGGGTTCCGGGAGATGTTCTCCCGGGAAAAAAAACAAAGAAGGAACAGAAGACACGCATGCCGCCAGGCGAAGAAAGAAGAACCAAACAGAGAAGAAAGGCCGCCGGAAATGACCGGTCATGGAGATTCAAGCCGTGACCGGTGAAGGCAAAACAAAGCAGAAGAGAAGAAACGCAAGGGAAAGCAAAGAGGGAAAGCAAAAAGGGAAAGCAAAGAGGGAAAGCAAAAAGGGAAAGCAAAGAGGGAAAGCAAAAAGGGAAAGCAAAGAGGAAGAGAAGAGGCGGCCCTCGGACAGTCTGACCAGTCTGACCAGTCTGACCGGGCCGCCCAGGAGAAGAAGACTCCCGCCTGCAGTGGATACTGATAAAAGGAAGGGTTGCCAATACGTGAAAGAAACATATAATGCGCGCCCGCCCCATCGGTTCCCTGAAACACCCGTTTTTCGGGTCTTTCGGGAATGATTCGGCGCCTTCCCCGGTTCGGGGGGTCGTTCCGACCCCGTTCAAGGGGCGGTCGCAGGCGGTCTGCAAAGGAGAGCATCGTGATTCACGTAGAAAACCTGACCAAGCATTATGGTTCCTTCAGGGCCCTCGACTCGGTGCATTTTCACATGGACCGGGGCGAGGTCGTGGGGTTCCTCGGTCCCAACGGGGCCGGCAAGACCACCACGATCAAGATCCTCACCTGCAACCTGTTCCCGGAGAGCGGCACCGTGAAGGTCGCCGGCTTCGACGTGACCACCGACGAGATTGAGATCCAGCGCCGCATCGGCTACCTCGCCGAGAGCGCGCCGCTGTATCGGGACATGCGGGTGCGCGAATACCTGAAGTTCATGGGTGAGGTGCGCGGCCTGTCCGGCGCGAGGTTGAGCGACGCGATCGATCGTGTCGCCCGGCAGTGCGGCATCGTGAAGTACCTCCCGCGCTCCATCGGGCACCTCTCCAAGGGCTTCCGGCAACGCGTGGGCCTGGCGCAGGCGCTGATCCACGAGCCCGAGGTGCTGATCCTGGACGAGCCCTACACCGGCCTGGATCCCCTGCAGATCATCGAGATCCGCAACCTGATCAAGGACTACGGTCGCGAGCACACGGTTTTGCTGTCCTCGCACATCCTCTCCGAGGTCGAGGCCACCTGCAATCGCGTGCTGATCATTCACGAGGGACGCATCGTCACCGACGAGAGCGCGGCGCTGCTGCTTCATCAGGATTCCGTGTTCGCCCGCGTGATCGGCCCGGATCCGGAGATCCTGGCCCACTTCGAACATTTCGACAAAGCGAAACTGATCGGGTCCCACCGCCTGGGGACGGCCGACGGCGTGGAGGTGCACCTCAAGCCCGAGGGCTGCACCCTCGACGAGCTGGCGACGGCCGTCTCGGCCGCCTGCAATGCCCACGACTGGAGCCTGCTCTACCTCGGACCGGGCACCGTGACCTTCGAGGACCTGTTCCTGCAGTTCACCCGGAAAAACGGCGTCGGCGCGTAAGGCGCGCACGGTCGAGGACCCTGCAAAGGAGTTTGAGATGACGGAAAAAGATTCCCAATCCAATGCCCCGGAAGAAACCGAAGAGGCACGCGTGGTCGCCAAAGAGGCCGGCGTGGTCGCCAAGGAGGCCGGCGTGGTCGCCCAGGAGGCCGGCGTGGTCGCCAAAGAGGCCGATCCGGATGCCACCATGAAGATCGAACCCAAGCCCGCCCGCAAGGTCAAAACGAAGAAGGCGGAGGTCTCCGGACATCACCCCGGGCCGTCGGCCTGGCGCTCGTTCGTGGTCGTCTGGAAGAAGGAGAGCGCCGGGTTCTTCTACTCCCCGGTCGCCTACATCATCCTGGGCGGCTTCGCGCTGCTGGTGGCCTGGCTGTTCTTTGACCAGTTCTGGCTTCGCAACGAGGCCTCCGTGCGGCCGCTGTTCGCGAGCATGCCGCTGCTCTTCCTGATGATCACGCCGCTCTTGACCATGCGGTCCTGGGCCGAGGAGCGCTCCACGGGCACCGCCGACCAGTTGTTCAGCCTGCCGGTGAGCCTGCCGATCCTCGCCCTGGGCAAGGCCGCGGCCTGCCTGGGCGTGCTGCTGCTGGCGCTGGCGATCACGCTGCCGTACCCGATCATGGCCGAGTCCATGGGCAACCTCGACTGGGGCCCGGTGCTGGGCGGCTACATCGCCGCGATCCTGCTGGGCTCGGCCTACGTGTCCATCGGACTGTTCCTGTCCGCGATGACGCGCCCCCAGATCGAGGCAGCCTTCCTGACGTTCTTCGTGGCCGGCCTGCTGTACTTCATCGGCGAGCCGTTCTTCCTCGACCGCATGGAGAACCCGCAGCTGGTGCTGATGCTGACGCGCATGGGCCTGGGATCGCGCTTCTCGTCCATCGCCCGCGGTGTGCTGGATCTGCGGGACCTGCTGTACTACGTCTCCATCACGGCGTTCTTTGTGATGCTCAACGTGGCCGTGCTGCGCCACAGGAAATGGCTGTAGGGGGGAAACGCTCATGAAAAGGAAACTCTCCGATCTGCTCAATACATGGCTGTTCGTCCTTCTGGCCGGCGCCAACCTGCTCGTCTTCAACGCCATCGTGCAGCCCTGGACCGGCGCCCGCCTGGACCTGACCCAGTACAAGGAGCACAGCCTGTCCGCCCCGACGCGGAAGGTGCTCAAGGCGCTGCCCGATCGCGTCGAGATCATCGCGCTGTTCTCGACCAACACCCACAAGCTCCTGCGGCCGCTGCTGCCCAAGATCCAGGACACCCTGGACATCTACCAGGCCGAGTCCGGGGGCAAGGTGATCGTGCACATGGAGGATCCGCGCTCGGACAAGCGCCTGAGCCAGTTGTACGAGGAGTTCAACCTCCGGCCGGTGCCCGTGCCCCTCGAGAGCAAGTACAAGAAGGAGGTCAAGAGCATCTTCTTCCACATCGTCGTGCGCATGGGCGACCAGAACATCAAGTTCCAGATGGAGGACCTCATCGACGTCGAGGAGGTCAACAATGAGTTGCAGGTGAAGCTCAAGGACCTCGAGGCGATCCTGACGCGGGGCATCCGCAAGGTGTCGACCTCGTTCGTCAGCCTCGACAGCGTCATCGCCCAGGTGGGCTCGCCCGTGAAGATCACTTATTACAAGCTTCCCGCCGACGTCACGGGCCTGCCCGAGGACAAGAAGAAGGAGATCGAGGAGGCCGCGCAGAAGCTGCGGGAGTCCGTCGAGGACCTGATCGGGAAATTCAAGACGAAGGTCCAGTTCGAGGAGAAGGACGCCACGACCGATGCCCAGTTGTTCATGGTCGAGGTCGAGCACGGCTCGCGCAAGGTCGCGTTCCCGCTGTTCACCCAGCTGCAGGACGTCTCCAAGAGCGGCGTGACCGAGAAGGTCAACGCGGCCCTCAAGCGCGTGCTGCCGGGCTTCTCCCGAACGCTGGGACTGGTCGCTCCCACGCCGCAGATGGATCCGATGATGATGCAGATGGGGCGACGTCCGCCCAACGAGTTCGGCCTGCTCGAGAACCTGCTGGGCGAGGAATACAACGTCAAGCAGGTTGACCTGAGCTCGGGCGAGCCGCCGCTGGACGTGGACGTGCTGCTGGTCGTCCGCCCGGAGGACCTGTCCGACAAGGCCGCCTACGCCATCGACCAGTACATGATGCTCGGCGGACGCATGGTCCTGCTGCTGGATCCCGGCAAGCTGGACATGGCCGCGCTGCAGCAGAACAAGTTGATGATCAAGAGCATGCGCTCCGGCCTCGAGGGCGTCCTGGCCAAGTGGGGCATCACGATGGAGGACAAGCTCCTGGCCGATGTCAAGCACATCCCGTATCCGCTGCCGCGCGAAATCCAGCCCGGCCTGATGGTCATCGACGAGGTGCCGTATCCGTACTTCGTGCGCGTCGAGAAGCCGTCGGGACACACCATGGTGTCCAGCGTGTCCGAGGTCGCCTTCCTGTGGCCCGGCGCGTTCACGGTGCGCAAGGTCGGCGAGAAGACCCGCGCCCAGGCGGTGCTGTCCAGCTCCGCGCAGTCCTGGCTGGTGCCCTTGGCTCCGCAGGCCGGTCTCGACGTGACTCCGTCTCCAGACACGAAGGATGTCGCCCCGGCGACCTCCTCGTATCCCATCGCCGTGGCCGTCGACGGTGAGCTCGAGAGCGCATGGCTCGGCCAGAAGAGTCCGCTGGAGGCGCCCTCGAAAGATCCCGCAGATCCGAACCCTGACGACGAACCCGAGGCCCCGGCCAACCCCGCGCAGCCGACGGCTGACGCCGCGCCGGCCGCCCCGGGCGGTTCCCCGGCCGCCCCGCGCACCTCGCCGCGCCGTGATCGCAGCCCGGCGACCCGCTTCGTGGTCGTGGCCGACGCCGACTTCGTGTCCGAGGTCGGTGTGAAGATCCTCGAGGGACGGTTCCCGTTCTCCTACCGCTTCCTGATCAATGCACTGGAGTGGGTGCAGTCCGACGAGGAGGAGATCGTGACCTCGGGCAAGGGGCTCCCGCGTCCGCTGGATGAAATCTCCAACACGAAGAAGAACGTGCTGCAGTATGCCATGTGGCTTGGTGCATGGCTGTTCCTGGCGCTCATTTTCCTCACGTTCGCGATTCTGCGCAGGAGGGGGAACCGATGAAGAACCTCAATATCATTCTTGGAGTCTTGTTGTGTGTGCAGTTGGTGGTCTTCCTGGTGCGTCCTTCCCGGACGGTCGGGCAGTCCGTGCAGACCGTGGAACTGTACGCCGGTCTCGACTCGGCCAGCGTCTCTTCGATTGAAATCTCCTCCGGCGCGGAGAAGGTCACGTTGTCCCGCAAGGACAAGGAATGGGTGATTCCCGAGAGCCACGGGTACCAGGCCGACACCTCCAGGGTGGAGGAAATACTGGCGCTGCTGCCGCAGTTGGCCCGCGCCGAGGTCGTCTCCACAAAGCCCGACATGTTCGCCTCCTACGATCTGGCCGACAACAGTTCGTTCACCCGCCTGCGCCTGCTCGACAAGGACGGCAAGCCCAAGGCCGATCTGATGGTCGGCAAGAGCCTGGTGCGCAGTTCATTCGTGCGCCGCACCGGTGAGCAGAAGATCTACCGCGTGGACGCCGCGCTGTCAGGCAAACTGATGACCCGCCCGCGTGACTTCTTTGCCGACACGCGCCTGCCGCTGCCCGAGTCCAACGTCCGCACCTCCATGGTCGTGGAGTTCGACGGCCAGGTCATGGAGTTCCGCAAGGTCGGCGGCGGGGAGCCTGCCGCCCCGCAGTTCGATCACATGGGCAACCCCGTTCCCATCGTGACGCCGGACCGCTGGGCGATCACGGCCCCCGAGGGCGCCACCGTCGACGCGACGGCCGTCGAGCAGTTCGTCACCGGGTTGAGCAACGTCTATTTCGAGGATGTCGTCTCCGCAGCCCCCACGGCCGCCCACCAGCTCGCCACGCCGTTTCTGCGGGTCCGCTTCCGTACCGAGAAGGAGGAGGTCCAGCTCCTGATCGGCGCCCCGGTGGATCCCGCCAAGCCCGATGGGCCCCGGGCCATGCAGGTGGCAGGAAAACCCTGGGTTTACGGTGTCGATGCCTTCTCATGGAAGCGCTGGGCCAAAAAACCTGGCGATTTCATCACCGCGCTGCCGGAGGGTCCGCTGCCCGCCGATCCCGCGGGCGACGGCCTGATGTCCCCGCCGGCAGACCCCTCGGGGGCCGGGCCGGCAGGCGCCGGGACTCAATTGAACCTGAAAGTGCCCGGAATGCCTGGCGGCGGCCCCGTCTCCGGGACCGTCACAGGGCCCGTCCCGTCGCCTGCGCCCGCCAATCCCTGATTTTTCTTTTTTTTCTTCTTGCATTATTCGTGCAACAACGGTATACAACAACCGTTTCCCGGATTCCCCTTTTGCAAATTCTTTCGGATTCGGGAAGTATAGAGTTTCTGAATGCAGCCCTGCTCCGGTTCAAGTTTTTGCAACTCCCGTCCATGCAGTTTCCGCGTGAAATCATCAATGTTTGGGGAATTGGCGACTGTGAACAGGTCGGCTATCGACACGGCATTGTTCCGTTCCGGCGCGTCGCCGGAACTTTTGTCTCATTTGTTTGAAAGGAAAGTGTAGTATGCAACAGACCATTTTTGTCGGAAATCTCCCCTTCTCCACCACCGAAGCCGAAATTCACAATCTGTTCTCCCAGTACGGTACGGTCATCTCAGTGAAGTTGATCGCTGACCGTGAGACCGGCCGCCCCCGCGGTTTTGGTTTCGTGGAAATGGAAGATGCCGAAGCCAACGTGGCCATCGACGCGCTCAACGAGATGGATTTCAATGGTCGCCCCCTGCGCGTGAACAAGGCGCAGGAGCGCGCTCCGCGTGAAGATCGTGGCGGCGGCGGCGGCGGTTTCCGTCCCCCGCGCGGTGACCGTGGCGGCAACGATCGCCGTCCCCCGCGTCGCTTCTAATTTCCCCGCCTGAACCTTCGACATTCTCCCTGAAAAACTGTTGATTAAACGGATCCGACGGGTCCGACAGGTCTTACCAGTCCGACAAGTCCGACAAGTCCGACAGGTCCGACAGGTCCGCCCCGTCAGGGAAGAATTCCCTCTTGTACTTTTTGTTTAAGCGGATATAAGAGCACTCGTGACAGGTCCGCCCGTCGGGAGAGTCCGGGCTTCTCACCTGTCCAAATGGTTAGACCTCCCGGTTTTCCTCAACCCTTTTCCGGAGAAATTCAAATGACGAAAAAGCGTGTTCTGATTCTGGGTGCAGCAGGTCGTGACTTCCACAACTTCAATACTTATTACAGGGACAACGACCAGTACGAAGTGGTGGGCTTCACCGCCACGCAGATTCCGCAGATCGACGACCGGCGCTACCCCGCCGTGCTCGCCGGCAAGCTCTATCCCGAAGGGCTCCCCATCTTCCCCGAGAAGGAACTCGAGAAGTTGATCAAGGACCTGCATGTCGACGTCTGCGACCTCGCCTACAGCGATCTCTCCCACGTCACCGTGATGAACCTCGGCTCCCGTGTGACCGCCGCCGGCGCGGACTTCCGGATCCTCGGCCCCGTCAACACGATGGTCGCCTCGACCAAGCCCGTGATCTCGATCTGCGCGGTGCGCACCGGCTGCGGCAAGAGCCAGACGACCCGGTACATCTCCGACATCCTCAAGGAGAACGGCCTGAAGACCGTCGCGATCCGCCATCCGATGCCTTACGGCGATCTCGCCAAGCAGGCCGTGCAGCGGTTCGCCTCCTACGCCGATCTCGACGCGCACAACTGCACCATCGAGGAGCGCGAGGAATACGAGTCCCATATCGACATGGGCAACGTGGTGTACGCCGGCGTCGACTACGAGGCCATCCTGCGCCAGGCCGAGAAGGAAGCCGACGTGATCCTGTGGGACGGCGGCAACAACGACTGGTCGTTCTACAAGTCCGACTTCGAGGTCGTCGTGGCCGATCCGTTCCGTCCCGGCCATGAGTCCACCTATTTCCCCGGCGAGACGAACTTCCGCCGCGCCCGCATCATTCTCGTGAACAAGGCCAACAACGCCAAGTCCGAGGACGTTGCGGCCGTGGTCGCCGCCGCCGCACTGATGAATCCGACCGCGAAGGTCGTCCTTGGCGCCTCCGAGGTCACCGTGGACCATCCGGAGCTCGTCCGCGGCAAGAAGGTCCTCGTGGTCGAGGACGGCCCCACCCTGACGCACGGCGGCATGGCCATCGGCGCCGGCTTCGTGGCCGCCCAGAAGTACGAGGCCGCCGAGATCGTGGATCCGCGTCCGGCCGCCACCGGCTCGATCCTGGGTGTGTTCGAGAAGTTCACCCACCTCGGTCCAGTGCTGCCCGCGATGGGCTACTACCCCGAGCAGATCGCCGAGCTCGAGAAGACCATCGCCGGCACCGACGTCGACACGGTGCTCATCGGCACGCCCATCGATCTGACCCGCGTGGTGAAGGTCAACAAGCCCATGGCCCGCGTCCGCTATGAATTGAAAGACATGGGCGACTCCTCCCTCCGCACGTACGTGCTCGAGTTCCTCAAAGAGAAAAAACTGGGCAAGTAGCCCGTCCTTATCCCGGTCTCCGGAAACCCCCGTTTTTTCGGTAGCAATAGAAAAACTATTAAAAAATAAGGGAATTTTCGAAATTCCACTGGCAATTTCACATCTGTGATGCTAAGGTGTTCCAACCTTTGGAAAGGAGTTTTCTCATGAAACGATTCACCGTACTTTTCTCAATTCTCATTATGTTCGGGTTCCTCACCGCTTGCGACGATGATCCCAAAAAGGAAAAAACCGAAATCTGCGACAATGCCATTGATGACGACGGCGACACCCTGGTCGACTGCGACGACGTGGACGACTGCGCCACGGCGACCAACTGCCAGACCCCGGTGGAAATCTGCGATGACACCATCGACAACGATGGCGACACCCTCATCGACTGCGATGACGATGACTGCGCCGACGATCCGGCCTGCTTCATCTCCGAGCGGTTCCTGACCGTCATCGGCACCTCCGACCTTCACTCCCACCTCATGGGCGTGGGCCCGGCGCGCGACTATTCGCCGCTGGTGGTCGACGAGGACGGCACCAAGTCCGGTCTGGCGCGTCACGCCGCCATCATCAAGGGCATCAAGGCCGAAAAGGAAGCCGCTGGCATCCCGTACGTCCTGGTTGACTCCGGTGACTCCCTGATGGGCGACATGGTCGACCTGCTGTCGGGCGACGCCCCCCCCGTGTTCCATTTCTTCCAGTTGATGGAGTATGACACCGTCATGCTCGGCAACCACGACTGGGACTGGACCCCGGCCGGCACCGCCGTCATCATCAACGCCGCCATGACGGGCGTCGCCTTCGACCGCCCGCTGCTGTGCTCCAACCTCGTGACCGACGCCACCGCCACCGGTGACGACTACATCGAGGCCCTGGTCGCCGGCGGCATCATCCAGCGCTACGTCCTGAAGACCATCGATGACGACTTCACCGTCGGCATCTTCGGCCTGATGGGCATCGAAGCCGACTCCAACGTCCCGCAGGCCAAGCCGGTCACCTTCTGGCACGAAGCCCCCGACGAAGAGAACGGCTTTGCCCAGATCCAGACCCTGGTCGACGAGATCCGCACCGCCGGCGCCAACCTGGTCATCCATGCCGGTCACGCGGGCATCAACACCAACGGCGTCGGTGAAGACCGCGACGTGGCCGCCAACGTCACCGGTATCGACGTCATCATGTCCGGTCACCGCCACCAGCTGCTGGCCACCGCCACCGGTTACCTCAAGGTCGGCGACACCTACATCATCGCCAACGGCAAATACGGCGAGAACATGACCCAGCTCGACGTCCGCTATGACCTGACCGAGGCCGCCATCACCGACGCCACGGGAATCGTCTACGATGTGGACGACACCGTCCTCGGCGACACCGAAGTCGCGACCGTCATGGCCACCTACATCGGCATGCTCGACGCGGTCATCACCCCGAAACTGGGAATCACCTACTCGGCCACGCCCATCGCCCACACCACGTTCGACGTTCCCGCCATCGACTTCTACCAGGATCCGCTGCCCACTGGCGCCGACGTCGAAGTCCCGGCCTCCCTGCTCGTGGCCGACGCCCAGTACAATGCGCTCAACGCCGTGGTCGCCGGTGCCGTCGCCGCCGGTCTGCCCACGATGGATCCGACCTACGACGCCTCCCCGTTCTCTGCGGCCTTCATCGAGAACGGCGCCGTCCGCGACCCGATCATGGTCGGTCAGACCGGCATGGTCGCCGCCGCCGACGCCTTCCGTACGTTCCCGCTGGGCATCGGCCCCGACGGCGTCCCGGGTTATCCCATGATGTCCTTCTACATCACCCCGCGTGAGATGAAGGCGATCCTCGACCTCAACGTCGAGGTCCGCATGGGCAACGCCCCCCTCGAGTACTACATGAACCCCGCCGGTATCCGTTACATCTTCGACGAAACCCGCGGCCAGTTCGACAAGGTCATCGCCGTGTTCGTCTGCAACGACGCCTTCACGACCGTCGCCTGCTACCAGCCCGGCAACGGCTATCTGCTGGATCTGACCGACACGTCCATCGACAACATGCTGCGCGTCACGGTTGACTATTACGTCACGCTGCTGCTGCCCGAGGCCCGCAACGCCCTCGGTGAGAACGTCACCATCGACCCGAAACTGAAGAACGGCGACGTCGTCGACATGCTCAACGGCGCCGAAGTGGCCGCCCTCGCTTTTGACGGCCAGCCCGGCGACTACGACGAGAATACCGGCCTGCCCATCGTGCAGGAGCTCAAGGCGTGGGTCACGCTGATCCTGTTCATCGACGGCCTGCAGGACAACTGGGATGCCGTGTTCGGCGCCCCCGGTCCCGAGCCCACCGATGGCATCCCCTCGATCCCGGCTCGTATTTACGACCTCGGCACGGCCCCGTCCATCGCCGATCCGTACTGGCAGATGGGCCTGAACCGCGGCATGGAAAAGGCCGATTACTGCGCGATGTCCTCCAACGACCCGCGCGTCTGCAACTAATCCTCCGCGCTTCACGATCCTTCCCTTCCTGAACACATAGCCAAGCTCATTGGGAGCTGATTTTTCCAGGCCTCACCCCTGCATTACACGTTTGCGTCTGCACGGTTCTGCGTTATACAATATTGCGCCGGAGCATTCCTGCCGCGGAGGACGAGCATGCGGACCTACGTAAAGACATTTTTGGTGGTCATGGCCGTCGGCCTGCTCACGGCCTGTGCCGGCAAGGGCGCCAAGTGCGGTGACGGCGTGCAGGACGCCGACGAGCAGTGCGATGACGGCAACCAGGTGTCCGGAGACGGTTGCTCCGCCTCCTGTCGCGCCGAGGGCTGGTGCGGCAACCAGATCTGCGAGATCGGCGAGGCCCACACCTGTCCGACGGACTGCGCGGTCTGCGGCAACGCCATCTGTGACGACACCGAGACAGTGGCGTCCTGCACGGTCGACTGCTACTGCACCAACGGCACCTGCGATGAAGGGGAGACCACCGCCATCTGTCCGCAGGACTGTCCGGTGGTCGCGGTCTGCGGCAACAGCGTCTGCGAGGCCGGTGAGGCCATCTCCACCTGCCTGGCGGACTGCTACTGCACCAACGGCACCTGTGACTCCGGCGAGACCGAGACGACCTGCCCGCAGGACTGCGGCCCCATTTCCTGCGGCGACGGCACCTGCGCCGCCGCCGAGAGCCTCACGTCCTGTCCCTCGGACTGCTACTGCACCAACGGCACCTGCGACTCCGGCGAGAACGCCACGATCTGTCCGCAGGACTGCACCACGCCGCCCACCTGCGGCAACGGCACCCTCGACACCGGCGAGCCCTGCGACGGCAACAACCTCGGCGGCAAGACCTGTATCTCCCAGGGCTTCGACGGCGGCAGCCTCACGTGCAACACCAACTGCACGCTGAACACCTCGGCCTGCACCACGTCCACCGGCTGCACCATCGTGCCTCAGAGCGGATGTCAGGCCGGTGACAAGTGCACGGTGGACACTGCCGCGGCCAACCGCTGCATCACCGCCGGCAGCGGCCTCGACGGCGCCCCCTGCGGCGCCGACGCCGACTGCGCCGCGGGCCTTGGCTGCGCGGTGGTCAACGCCTTCACCATGGAGGGCGCCTGTCGCCGCTTCTGTCGCGCCAAGACCGCCGCCTACGACAGCCTCGACTGCTCGGCCGGGGCGGGTTCCACCTGCTACTACGGCGTCTCCGACGCCAGCAACACGGTGATCCCGAACCTCTTCCAGTGCACGGCCAACTGCGATCCGCTCACCGGCAACGGTTGCCTGGCGAGCATGAAATGCAACCTCTACGGCGTGGACCGCACCGGTGACGGCGTGGCCGATCTGCACACCAGCGAGTGCTACGCCACGGCCGACTCCAACTTCTTCTGCCAGGGCGGCGCTCCGTGTCCCCAGGGCTACGAGTGCTTCGATCTGGGGTTGGGCCGGGCCTGCTATCGCTGGTGCTCGGAGCTCAACGAAGCCACCTGCACCCCGCTGGGCATGGTCTGCTACTCCTTCCCCGAGTTCGTCTACATCGGAGGCGTCCAGTATGGGTACTGCGATTATGAATACTAGGTTCCTTCACGTTCTTTTTCCTGTCCTGCTCGCCGTCACCCTGGCGGCCTGCGACGACCCGGCCAAGAAGAGCCATTCCGTGCCGCTGACGGATCCCATCGCCACCTCCGCGATCGACTTCAACGGCACGGGCCGGCTCAACTACAAAATCACGGGCCCCACCTGGGAGACGCCCAACGTCGAGGTGACCGACCGGTTGTTCGAGTTGGTCGAGGGCCAGCTCAACGCGCGCGGCGAGCTGGTGCCGGAGATCCTGCATATGGCCGCGTATGCCTCCGGCGGACAGGCGCAATTGACCGTGTTTCCCGCCTGGCGGGGCGAAGGCGAACCCCCCGCGGGGACCTATCATTTTATGGGCGTGCTCATGGCCTCCGACGGCACCGAGCTGCCCTGGTTCGACCAGGCCGGTGAACTGACGCCGGCTGAAGGCGGAGGCTATGCGCCGGTGGTCATCGATGCGGCTTCGCTGCCCGCCTCCACGGCCCGGGTCTGGGAGCTGGCGATGACGCATGTGTATACGGTCGCCGCCGAGACCTACACGCACACGCACTATCAGGAGGTCGCGCAGACCTGGCGCGCCCCGCTGCCGGTCGCCCCGCTGTACCAGCAGATTCTGCGCTGGGGCGGCGAGTGGATCGATGGCTTCGTGGAGGACCTGGGCGAGCCCACCGAGAACCAGCTCGCCGAGACGCTCCTGTTCGGCATGAATCATCTGGCCGACCTGGGATACCGCTACGGACCGTTCCCGCGCCCCTCCGACATCGTCGATCGCGCCGAGGTGTTCCTGGACTTCAAGCAGTCCGCCTGCGGCGAGTTCCGTGGGTTCTACATGGCGCTGGTGGAGTCCCAGGGCATCGACGCGAACTGGCTGTGGTTCTGGTTCAACAAGCCCTCCTCGACCTGGTATTCGATGTACGAGACCATCGTCATCGCCGCCCTGGGGCGTACGCCGCAGGTCTGGCGATACCAGGATCACATCGTCGTGGAGGTCAACGGCGTGGTCTATGATCCCACCTACGTCGTCACCAAGCCCGACGCCACCGCCTACGAGGACTTCATGTTCGCCCGCTTCTGCTTTGGCGAGGACGAGTCCTGCAAGAACTCCGGAGACTGGTGCACGCTCCCGGGCGGGCCCCAGGGCGTCTGCATCGACAATCCCCCCGGCCACGATCTTGAAATCGGCCCCGGCCGCTTTCGGGGTGAAGACTACCGGTAGAAGAGACTGCTGAGAAGACAGAGAAGAGACTGCTGAGAAGACAGAGAAGAGACTGCTGAGAAGACAGAGAAGAGACT
>PHAZ01000018.1:0-24659 GCA_002841825.1 Deltaproteobacteria bacterium HGW-Deltaproteobacteria-22
GCCCTGCGATGAAACCACCGTCAACCGGCACCGGCACCGGCCACCGACACCCCAACATCGCTCCTTGCCCATAATGCTCATGCCCTGCAACGGATCTGCCAATCCTTGATTTCCTGCCGTCCTTGAACGACAATGTCCGCGTCATGCACCGGATCTTCGCACTCTGGCAACACTTCAAGCACAAGATGCTCAAGCACGAGAAGGTGCTCTGGGCCATCCACTCTGTGTGGGCGCTGACCTACGGCGTCCTGATCATGGTGTTCTTCAAGGGCGACTTCGGGCAGGTGCGCAAGCTGCTGATGTCGCTGATGTTCCTGATGCTGCTGATCATCGCCTTCGACCGCATCGCCGAGCGCGAGACCAAGACCGGCGACAAGAAGCGCGGCGTGAAGCTGGTGCTCAACTACGTCATGAAGAACATGTACCAGGCGCTGTACTTCTTCATGCTGCCGTTTTACTGGGACGCCACCCAGATGGACTCGATCCACTGGCTGTTCACGGCCGCCGTGGGCGTGCTCGCGGTGCTCTCCACGCAGGACCTGTTCTTTGACAACTTCCTGATGGAGCACAAGTGGATCCGCAACGCCTACTACGCGTTCTGCCTGTTCGCGAGCTTTCACCTGCTGCTGCCGGTGCTGATGCCGTTCCCGCTGCACTACACGATCATGCTGTCGGCGTTCTTTGCGGTCTTCGCGTTCTTTGTGCTGCACATGCCGCAGTTCGTCTGGAGGGAGAAGCACTTCCGGTGGGTGCTGGTCATCGCCATGGGCTCGGCCGCGGGCTGCTACACCGTGCGCCAGCTGGTGCCGCCGGTGCCCTACCGCGTGGTGCAGAGCGGCGTCACCGGCGAGGATCTGACGCTCCCCGGGGAGGCGTATCCCACCGGCGTGCACTTCATCTCGGCGGCCGACTACCGCGAGCGTCCCATGATGGCCTTCCAGATCATACAGAGCCCGACGTTCCCCCACGATTTCTTCTGGCATGAATACAGGCGCGGCTCCGAGCTGGTCTCGCGCCAGCACGTCGCCCGGCGACACCTCGGAGACAACCGCTACCTGCTGTATTCCCGGCTCTCCTACGACCAGATCGGCGTCGGCGACCCCACCGGGGACTGGACCCTGGTGCTGCGCACGGAGGGCGGCATCTACCTGAAGTCCCACGTCTTCACCATCGTGGAATAGGTTCCGGAGGGAATTACTTCTTCAGGATCTTCTCGAAGACCTGCTCCTTCGAGATCTTCCGGACGCAGAAGAACCAGTCATAGCACTTCATGTCCTTCTGGTTCTCCATGCGGTCCTTCGCGGCGCCGCAGGAGCCCGCCGGGGGCACGATCACGTCGTCGCCGGGGCGCCAGTCGGCCGGGGTGGCCACCGAAAAGGCGTCGGCCGTCTGCAGGGCCTGCACCACGCGCACCAGCTCGTCGAAGTTGCGGCCCAGGCTCAGCGGGTAATAGATGATGGTGCGGATGATCCCCTTGGGATCGACCACGAACACCGCGCGCACGGCCTTGGTCTGGCTCTCTCCGGGCTGGATCATGCCGTATTTCTTCGCGACCTCCATGGTGATGTCCTCGATGAGCGGGAACTTCACCTCCATGTTCTTCATGTCGCGATATTCAATTTTTTCCTTGATTGTTCGCAGCCAGGCGATGTGGCTGAACAGGCCGTCCACGGACAGGCCCACGAGCTTGGTGTTCAACTTCTCGAACTCCGGTTCGAGCCTGGCGAACGTCATGAACTCGGAGGTGCACACCGGCGTGAAGTCGGCCGGATGCGAGAACAGGATGGCCCACGAGCCGGCGTACTGGTTCGGGAAGTGGATCTCTCCCTGGGTGGTCACGGCCTTGAACTCGGGGGCCTTGTCGCCGATGCGGGGCATGGAGGTGGTCTGGATCGGGTTGGTGTCTTCCATCTTTCTTCTCCTTTTTTGGTTTTTCTCAAGTCAACTCTCGTCGACGAAGGCATGATAATGCCGGTGAAAACCTTGTCAACCCAAATTCGGAAATTATTTACCTGATTTTGTCTGAGAGCCATGAATCCCCACGAAAATACTGGGTTTTCATCGCAGATGAATATTCCCGATGGGAGATCAGCGCATCGAAAAGAACCTGACCCGTGCGAACCTCGACCACCCGGATCCGACGGACGGGATCTTTCTCCGGGATCCCCGGGATCAGACCGGCGCTGGATTTCCATCGACGTCCCTGTGGCGTCATCTCCGGCCCTCCCGGACCCGGTGGAAGCACGTAAACGCGGGCATCGACCTCCGTGTCCTTCTCCATCAGTAAAAAAAATCCTTTCTGGAAGGCGATCAACCCCTGCTCGAACTCCTCGAACGGCTCCATCACCGGAACGATCACCAGTTTCCGGATCCCGCCGGACTTCATGCTCTTGAAAAGGGTGAAGGTGTTGTCGTCCCGGAATGTGTACCGCAGGGCCTGGGGTTTCTTCCGAGCTTCGTCTCGGGTGGGGTATCCCACGACCGTAAACCGGACGCTCCGGGTCGGAAAGGAGGGATGCTCCAGGGTCAGGGTCACCGGAACCGGGGAGTGTTCCTTTTTCCACCGCACCCGTGAGACCTGATGGTCGATGAAGGCTGGAACCACCGCCACGCCTGTGCCGATGGCCAGGGTCGTCAGTCCAAGCGGTGGCGAAGAGATCGTCAGGAAGAGACCCAGCGGTCCCCCGAGAATCCCACCGGCCAGGGGCGCCTGGTAGGCTGAAAAGCGGGCGTTTCCGGGATTGCGTTCATACCGGACGCGGTGGGAAAGGGGGATCGGATCGCAGCCATCAGCCCGGTAGCGCCGGTTGTCGATCCGGACGGACCCGCCTGCAGGGACGGTCTCCACGGTGTAGACGGCAAAGCGCCGGGCGGTGAAGGCGGAACAGGAGAGGAGAGAGAACGACAGGACAACCGCAAGGACCTTGAAGAGAAGTGATATTGTTGAATTCATGTCCGAGCACTCCGTTTGTTCGCGTCGTGTTTTCCCGTGACACGGATTGAACTGGAAACCATAAGAAGCCCGGGGTTTCAGAGAGGAAGAACGGGTTTTGTGTGACGTATGTCGCAAAAAGGAGCGGCCTGAGTCCGGCGCTCGCAGGAAATCACTCTTCGTACAAATTCTGGCGGAAGTCGCAGTGGGGATACTGCGTGCACTCGAGGTAGGCGCCCATGGAGCCGGTCTTCTGCAAAAGCGACCGGCCGCACCAGGGGCAGCGGGTGTTGGTGCCCGCGAGGAGGGAGTCGTGGGCGGAATCTCCGGCGGCGAGCCGGTCCTGGATCTTCGCCAGCGCGGAGAAGAAGCGCACGATGCGCGCGTCGCAGCGCACGTCCGAGGCGCGGATCGGGCGGGCCAGCTCCAGGTTCTCGAGGCTGCGGCAGCGCGAGAGCGCCACGTAGACCTGCCCGGGCGCGAACGCCCCGGTGCCCAGATCCACACGGATCGCGTCGAGGGTCTTGCCCTGGGCCTTGTGGATGGTGATCGCCCACGCCAGCATCAGCGGCACCTGCACGAAGCGGCCCGTGACCACGGGCCGGATCTGGTCCAGGGAACTGTTGTATTCGTAGCGGTAGCTCTCCCACTCGACCCGGTCGACCTCGACGAGCATGCCGGGCGACTCGGTGACCAGCTCGACGTGGATCGAGGGCGGATCGAGGCGGCGCACCACGCCCACGGAGCCGTTGACCCAGCGGCGCGCGTCGTCGTTCTTGGTGAACATCACCTGCGCGCCGACCTTGAGGGTCAGGTGCAGCGGCGAAGGCAGCTTGGTCTCCTCCACCTGGAACTTGCCCGACACCTCCCCCTCGAAGGTGTGGGCGGGCGCGGCGATGCGGGACAGGTGCTCCTGGTTGATGCGATCGGCCACGGCGTTGGTGGCCGCCAGGGTCACGCGCGCGGCGACGTCCGGAGCGCCGGACACGTCCGGGGCCACGCAGCGGGCGTTGAGTTTCGGCAGCACGCGCTCAAGGTCGCGGGCCTCGCGCACCGCGTTGAGCAGGCCGGTGAAGTCCTCGTCGGTCTGGCGCCAGATCCGCGACAACTCCACGGGCGCCACCGGGCAGTCCTGCAGAACGTGGGCCGAGAAGAAGAACGGCGTCGCATAGTTCATCGACGCCAGCAGCTCCTCCTCGCGCCGCTGCAGCACCGGCGGCAGCTGGAACAGGTCCCCCACGAGCAGCAGCTGGACGCCGCCGAAGGGCCGGTTCGGATCGCGTCCGTTCTTGCGCAGGAACAGGTCCATGGCGTCGATGAGGTCCGCGCGCACCATCGACACCTCGTCGATGACCAGCAGGTCGAGCTTCTTGTACATGCGGCGGTTGGCGACCTCCTGCACGTCCTCGGGCTGCACGATGTGCGGCGGGAAGCGGAAGAACGAGTGGATCGTCGCGCCCTCGACGTTGAGCGCGGCCACGCCCGTGGGCGCCACGGTGACGATGTTCTTGCCCAGCGCCAGGCGCAGGTAGAAGATCAGCGTGCTCTTGCCGGTGCCGGCCTTGCCCGACACGAACACCACCGGAAAATCCTTGGCCAGCAGGTTCTTCACCAGTTCGTACTCGGGGGTGATCTCGATGCGCGAGGCCGCCGGGGTGGACAGGCTGCGGGCCGGCTGCCCCGGTTCCTTTCCGGCGCCCGGCGAGGTCGCACCAGCAGCCGCTCGGTTCAGGCTGCCCAGGCGGATCGGCGCCATGGAGAGCAGGCTGCGGAGGTTCTCGTCGATGGGTCGGTCCATGAATTACCTGTAGTTGTCCGGCGAGAGGCGCCAGACGTCGTTACGCAGGCCCAGTCCCATGCCTTCCTGGTACGCGCCGCCGAGCACCCAGAGGTTGCCCAGGAACGCGGCGGCCTGGTGGTACCAGCGCGGCGGAAACGGCGAGACGACCACTTCCGCGGTCCACACGGCACCGTCGGCGGCGTGCCACACCCGCGAGCCGTCGGCCGTCGGGCCCTGGCCACCGACCACCCACAGGCCGGCGTCATACACGACCGTGGCGTGTCCGTACACGGGCCCGGGCAGCGTGCCCGCGAGCCGCCAGTCGGCTCCGTCGGACGAGACGAGGACGTCATCGAACGCGTCGGTCGTGTAGCCCCGCTGGCCGCCGAGCACCCACACCTGCCCGCGGTGCACCGCTGCCGTGTGGTGCGCGCGGCCGGCCCAGGCTTCCCCGGACAGCGTCAGGCGCTCCCAGACCGCGCCGTCGGTCGAGGCCCACACGTCGGCCAGCGCGTCGGTGTCGGCGCCCCCGATCACGAGCATGCGACCCCCGAAGGCCACGCCCGCGTGACCCTTGCGATCCCCCCAGGCGGTCCCGGTGGCGGGCCAGTGGCTCTCGAGGGCACGGGTCCAGTGCACGCCGTCGACGGACCACCAGACGTCGCTCTCGTAGGCGGGCTCGCCGGCGTCGTCCCAGTTGCCGCCGGTGACCCAGATCCTCCCGTCGGCGACGAAGGCCGCGAAGTTCGCCCGCGCGCACCAGCCGGTGCCGTCGTCGGGCTTGACCAGCTCCCAGGCGAGGCCGTCGGAGGTCGCCCAGACGTCGTTGACCACGCCGGGGGTGCCGGCGCGGTTGACCATCCCCCCCATCACCCAGAGGCGTCCGTCGAACACCACCGCCGCGAAGCCTGCGCGGGGCTCCCAGCGCTCGCCCTCGGGAGGGACCTCCTCCCACCAGCGTCCGGTGATCCCGGTGGGGAACTCGGCGTCCGCATCGGCGTCCGTGGAGGCATCCACGGTGCCATCAGGACCCGGACGGGAGGATGTGTCGTCACAGGAAATGTAAAACAATAATATTAATAATTGAAATATTATAATAATTTTCATTATTTATCGGATTCGGCCCAGCGGCGACGAAGCAGGAGCGCCACCAGCAGCAAGCCGAAGAACGCACCCGGAGACCGGCGCGGGGAGCCGCCACCGGCCCGGCAGGAACAGCCGTCGTCGGGGGTGGACGCAGGCTCTTGGGTGTCGGAGTCGGGACCCGCGTCGGGGACGTCGCCCTCGTGGCACTCACCGCCGAAGCAGGAGAAGCCGGCCTCGCACGGGGTCACAGGGCCCTCGTCGAGGCAGTCGTCGAGGTCGAACTGGCCGCAGTCGATCGTCGCGTTCTGGCCGACGCAGAAGCGGCCCGCGGCCAGGCAGTCGTCGACGCACCCCTGGGGATCGGGGGCGCACTCGCCCTCGACACAACTCTCGTCCGGACCGCAGAAGGACACGGTGCCCCACTTCAGGCAGGCGTCTCCGTCGAAGCGTCCGCAGATGCGGAAGCCCGTGTCACCCTCGCACACCGCGTCGCCGTCGGTACATTCGTCGGTGCAGTCGGCCACGGGTTCGACCGCGATGGCGTCGAAGAGCAGCACGCGCCGCAGGTCGTAGCTCTCGCCGGTGTTGTCGTCGAGGCGCACGTACTGCGTGGTGCCCTCGGCCAGCCAGAAGCGCCCGAGGCTCACCCACTGGCCTCCTGAGGTCGAGTGGTTCACGGTGGCCGTGTGATCGCCCCCGGACGTCGAGATCCGGTAGCGCGCCTGCTGCGAGATCGACAGCGCCGGTGACGGCACGAACGCGGTGATCTCGTAGTTGCCCGCGACGGTCACGTTCAGGCGCCAGGCGGCCCAGGAGTCGGCGGCCGCGTCGGAGGTCGTGTACGTGTAGAAGTGGTGTCCGTCGTGACCGGAGGCGTCGTCCCACCAGTACTGGCCGTGTCGCTCGAAGCAGTCGGTCTGCTCGTCGATGATCTTCGGGGTGCCGTCGATGACGATCTCGCAGGCCGGCGGGACGATGCCGCCCACGGGCACGATGAAGCCGCCGTCGAAGTAGCTCGCCAGGTAGGTGTGCGTGCGCATGCCGCCGGCGCAGGTGCTGCAGCAGTTCTCCTCCTCGACCACAATGTTCGCGCCCACGACCTCGATGACGAAGGCGACGTGACCGTAGGTGCCCAGGGTCCGGCAGGCGATGGCGCCCACGACCGGGGACGGCAGCACCTCGTAGTTGGCGTTGGCCGCCGCGTACTGGGCCCAGGTCTTGGCGTTGCCCCAGCCCGGCAGGGCCATGTCCCAGTGGCAGCACGCCGAGTGCCAGGCGTACCACGTGCAGTTGCCGTCGTTGTCGCAGCAGGGGTAGGGATTGTTCGCCCCGCAGGTGCACGTGTCCTCGACGCCGCCACACTCGTAGACGGCCCGAGCCGGCCCCGCGCCCAACACCATCATGACCAGGGAAAACACCAAGAAATACCGCATGCCGCACCTCCGGGATCACGCTGCGTCTGGTTCTAGTGGAATTCGGGGAAAAAGCCCACCGGAATTTGCACCGGAGCATTTCTCTGCTACACTCCCGTCATCCGTGCGACACGGTTATTCTTACTCTGCTAACCAGGAGCTTGTCATGCTGAAAAAAATCACCCTACTGATCACCCTGCTCTTCTCCTTCAACCTCGCCGCCTGTGACGACGGTGGCGAAAAATCCGCGCCCAAACTGGCGCTGGCCGACGTCGAGAGCGAGTACTACAACCTGTTCTGTGAGCAGATCGAGACCTGCGGGGTCAACCCCTATTTCGATCTCGTCATCAACGACCGCCAGGGCTGCCTGGATTTCCTCGAGACCCAACTCGGAAATGAGGCCGGGCTCGCCGACATGATCGCGGCCGTCAATGAAGGCTCCATCATCTACGACGCCGAGAAGGGCTACGCCTGCGTCGAGGCCATGAAGGCCCTCTCCTGCGACGAGTTCGGCGACCTCGAGCCCGAGGCCTGCAACGGGACCTTCACCGGCACCATCGACGACAACGGCGAGTGCTTCCTCAACGAGGAGTGCGTTTCGGGCTACTGCAACACCGAGCTGGCCTGCCCGGGCACCTGCGAGCCCGCCGTCGCCACGGGCGACGCCTGCGAGAGTTCCGATCAGTGCATCACCGGCGCCAAGTGCGTGCTCGGCGAGTGCGCCGTCTTCTCCGCCCCCGTGACTGCGGGCAATCCCTGCGATTCCAACGAAGACTGGTGTGCCACGGGTCTGTACTGCAACCCCGACACCAACGTCTGCGCCGCCCGCATCGCCCAGGACCAGGACTGCGACAACGTCTCCGATCAGGAATGCGTCTCCGGCACGATGTGTTTTGGCATCGGCGACGCCCAGAAGACCTGCACCGAACTGACCATCGTGGAGACGGCCGACGCGGCCTGCGACTACAACGCAGGGATCATGTGCGCGGCTTACAACGACCTCACCTGCGCCATCGACGACTTCCAGGCCCTCACCGGCACCTGCCAGACCTTCAAACAACTCAATGAAGTGTGCTTCGACTCCACCAACCTGGTGATGACCGGCTGCGACATGTTCGGCGACCTGTACTGCGACATGTCCGGCGGCTACCAGGCCGACGGCACCTGCAAGGCCAAGCTGGCCGGCGGCGACGCCTGCACCGACAGCGAGGCATGCCTCTCCGGGTTCTGCGACGTCGACGTGTGCGCCGACGAAGAAGACGTCTGCCGCTAGAAGCCTGACACTCTTCCCGGAACCTCCCCCCTTCACATCTAGGACACCGCGGCCGGTTCATCCGATCCTGTCGGGTCGAGCAGCCGCAGCAGATGATCCCGGACGTCGGGCGGCCAGTCGCCCACGCACGCCCGGAGGTTGTCGATCCGGCCCGCATACAACTCACGCGTGGCCTCCTCGAAGCCTGGCAGGTTCCCGGCCATCACCCACATGAACTTCCCGGCGGCGTCCCGGGCCCGGAGGACGTCCTCCAGACCCTGCCCGGCCTTCTTCGCCTCCTCCACGAGCCTGCGCAGCGTGGCCGAGCACCCCGACGGCTGGGCTTCGAGCCACGCCCAGTGGCGCGGCAGCAGCGAGACCTCCCTGGACACGACCCCCAGCTTCGGACGTCCCGGTCCGGTCCGCACCGGCGACGCCGGCTCTGCGGATACGAAGAAGTGCGGATGCGTGGCCAGCCGGGCGAGCACCTCGTCCGGGGTGCCCGAGAGGTCGAAGTCGATCTGCACGCCGGTGGCGTCCTCGAAGATCAGGATCGTGCGGTCCTCCCCGGCAGCGAGGCGCTCCCTCGTCCGCAGGAGCATGGTCTTCACGTCGGCGGTCACGATCCGCCGTGATCCCGCAAAGGCTGTGTAGGTGTCTGACTTTTCCATGAAACTCTCTTTCCGGATCCCGGGTTCGATGGACGAGATCCAGGGGAACTCCTGAATATTACCCGGGTATATTTATCCAATGTGGTTCGGGATCCGTCACCAGCCCTGCAGGAGCTGGGTTATGGCAGGGGAAGGCGCACCAGATAGATTCCGCAGGCGTGCAGCGGCACCGGGAGCCCCGTATCGGCCACCTCGTGGTCCGAGCAGAAGCCGGCGGCCCGGTCGTAGGCGCCTCCCACCAGGAGTGTGTTCCCGTCGAAGGCATAGTGCCGCCGGTCGAAGTGGCAGAAGTCGACATCGAAGGTCTTCGGGTGGGCGGCATCCGTGAGGAAGTACCGGGCCTGCCAGGTGCCCGCGTCGACATCCGCACGCAGGATCGCCAGGGAGGCCGGAGAGGGGCGGCATCCGTTGGGGGCCGCCTGGGTCTGGTCGGCCATCCAGGTGGTCCCTCCCAGCACGTAGGTGCCGTCGGCAGCACGAAACAGCGACTCGATCGTGTGTTTCGCAGGCAGCGGCAGCAACAGCGAAAACTGGGGCTCGGGCTCGCCGGCCAGGGACCATACGCCCCGGTGGAACACGCCGGCGACGGCGTCGACCCAACCGATCTCGACTCGGTCGATCTCCGGGGACACCTGCAGGGTGAACAACCGGGTCGACGCCGGAACGACCGGGTCCAGCACGAACAGCCGCTCCAGGGTCCACCCCAGGACGTCAAAGCGACCCCGGAAGAGCGCCTTCTTCCCGCCCTGTCCGGACTCCCAGGGCGTCAGCGCCGCCACGAAGAAGACCTCGGTGGCGTCGACCCATGAGGCGGCGTGGTCCTGGTAGACGTCGAACTGGTAGAGGTGGTCGTCGACGGCGAAGTCGGCGGCGAACCCCAGGGGGGTGAACGTGCCGACGGAGAGGTCGATCCGCGCGAAGTGAACGCCGGCGTGGTCCACCGCGGAGACACCCGCGGATGCGTCATCGAGTCGCACCGGACGCGGGACATGTCCGATGCCCATCACTCCCAGGGGCTGTGAGAACCGCACCGCGCCGGTGGCGTCCACCATTTCGAAGCGGTAATACGGATCGCCGCGGCGGAGCCGGGCGACACCGTCATCCCCGAAGGCGGTCATGGCGACCACTGGCGCGTCCGGGGCGACCTGTTCGAGCACGTGTTCGAGCGCGCCGGGGGGGCGCAGGGCGGCAAACTCCATCGCGCAGTCCGGATCGTGGTAGGTGCCCACCACCTGCTGGTAGGGGTTGCCCTCGTCGTACCAGGTCTCGAGCAGGTCCTTCTCCCGCGGGCAGCCGGGATTGGCAAATCCATCGAAGGCACCGGCGACCCGTCCGCCCAGGTGCACCGTGCCGTCGCCGGCCTGCGCAAAAACAGGATCAAACAGGGAACCTGCGACCGGCATCAGGGCAAAGTCGCCGCAGATCTCCTCGGTCACGTGGACGCAGTCCTCGGTATAGAGGAAGCCGCCGAAGTGGCCGTCGTCGAGACAGGAGGAGACGTTGGACTCCATCAGTTCCCCGGCGGTCTCCTGCACGATCCCGTCACCGCAGCGCGCGCAGCCCGACACATCCACACGGCAGTCCGCCGTGCACGCCAGGGTGCCTCCATGGTGCCCGAGGGACACGCAGTCCTCGTCACCGAAGTCGGCGCCGTCGCAGGCCTCAAAGCCCGGCATGAGCACGCCGTCGCCGCACCTGCCGGTGGCCTCGCACGGGGTCGGGTCGATGGTGCACGAGGCCGTGCAGCCGGCCAGCATGGTGCCGTTGTAGCCCAGTTGCGCGCAGGAGTAGCTCTGATCGGAGGCATAGTAGATGCCGTCGCAGGCCTCCCCCGGTTCGAGGCGGCCGTTGCCGCAGGTCGGCGCGTCGACATAGCACGCGCTCATCTGAAGGATCAGCAGGGCCACAGGTATCCACTTCTTCATCTGACACCCTTCCTTGGATCCCACGAGAGGATTCCCCTCCGGACTAGTCCACGAAGCGGTGCTCCGGCAGGCGGCCGGCGAACCACAGCGCGGTCCGCGCCAGCGACTCTGGCAGACCCGGGCCGTCGAAGACGCCGAAGACCTCGCGGTTGCGGGTGGTCTCGGCCAGCGACTCGCGGATGTCACCGGCGCGCTCCGGCTCGAGCCGCGGCTCCAGCGCGATGCCCAGGGCATCACCGAGCACGCGCAGGATCTCCCAGAGGTTCGTCTGCCGGCCGTTGCCGACGTTGACGATCGTGCCCGGCGGACAGGACGCGGCCCGCAGGTTCGTCCAGGCCACCTGTTCCACGGGCACGAAGTCCCGGGTCTGGTTTCCGTCGCCGAAGATCACCGGCGGCCGCCGGTCCAGCAGCGCCTTGACGAACAGCGGGATCACCGCGCCGTAGGGCGAGTCCGGATCCTGCCGCGGACCGAACACGTTGAAGTAGCGCAGGCAGACGGTCTCGAAACCATACAGGGAATGGAAGTTGGACAGCAGGTACTCCGCGCCGATCTTGGCGGTGGCGTACGGTGAGGCGGGATCGGGCCGGCGGTCCTCGGCCAGCGCCCCGGAGGCGCGGGGCCCGTACACGGCGCAGGAGCTGGAGAAGATCAGCCGGCGGGTGCCGTGACGCCGGGCGGCCTCGGCCAGGGTCAGCGTCCCCTGCCAGTTCACCGAGAGGCTCTCGACCGGGTGCTCGACGGAGTACACGACCGAGGGCAGCGCCGCCAGATGGAAGACGAGCTCCACCCCCGGCAGCAGGCGGTCCAGCAGCGCCGCGTCGCGGATGTCGCCGCAGACGAACCCCGCGTGGGGCCGCAGCTCCAGGATGTTGTGCTCATGCCCTGAGGACAGATCGTCGAGGATCGTGACCTGCGCGCCTGCGGCGACCAACTGCGCCGCCACGTGGGAACCGATGAAGCCGGCGCCGCCGGTGACCAGACACGGGACACCCTGAAATGCTGTCATGAGGATCTACTCCGCGAAAGCCCGCTTTCACTGCGGGATGAAACCAAAATCACTGCGGGATGAGCACCCGGATCCAGCCCTTCGAGGCGAGATGCCGCAGAAACAACTCCGTTCGGTGCTCCAGGTTGGGCTCGCCCGGAAACTCGCGCTCCAGGACCGCCCATAGTTCATCCCACCGCACACCCTCTTCCCCAGTCCGGGGGACGCCGCCACAGGCCGTGAACACGACCGAACCCAGCCGGTCCAACTGTAGCCGGTGCACCTTGGTGCCACGCGTCAGGCGGGCGAACCATCCTGTCGGCGGGGGAATCAGCAGGACCACGTCGCCTTCGGGATCGGTCTCGAAGGAGCAGGACTGCCGGAAGCGGGATTCGGGAGGGAAAAGGTTCATGGGTTTGGACGGCTATTCGTCGGAATCCTGCATCTCTTCGGCCGCCGGGGCCTTGATTGCCTTCAGCGAGAAGAAGACGATGAAGGCTCCCAGACCGAAGATCACGAGCATCGCCGAGGACCAGTGACCGAACCAGGACGGGATCTTGTAGAAGACCTTGTAGCCCTGCTTGATCAGGTCGGCCGCCTCGGCCGGAGGTGCGTAGAGCTTCAGTTTGGCCGCCACCAGCGCCGCGAGCAGGATGCCCACGAGGGCCTCGCCGGCGACCAGGCCCGACGCGATCAGCAGCCCGCGGTTCTCGACCCGCTCCTTGGCTTCCTTGTCGTCCTTGGCCGCGCGCTTGACGAACACCGACACGACCCAGGCGATCAGACCGCCGATGAAGATCGCCGATACGGTGTCAAACGGCAGGTACATGCCCACCGCGATGAGCATCGGGGAGGGCGCGCCGATCAGGATCAGCGCCACGGCGAACAGCATGCCGATGACAATCAGGCCCCACTCCATGGTGCCGCCGATGATGCCCTTGGACATCTCGGCCATCAGGCCAGCCTGGGGGGCAGGAAGCGCGTCGGTGCCGATGCCGCCGCCGTAGGTGTGCAGCAGCCAGAGCACGGGGACGAGCACGAGAGCGGCCGCCACGACGCCGATCAGTCCACCGACCTGCATCTTCCAGGGGGTCGCGCCCAAATTGTAGCCCACGCGCCAGTCCTGGATCATGTCGCCGGCCACGCCGGCCACACAGCACACGACCGTGGCCACGCCCAGCACCGCGGCTATGCCCGCCTGGCCCTTCATGCCCAGCAGCACGAGCAGGCCCGCGGCCAGCAGCAGGGTGGACAGCGTCAGACCGGAGATCGGGTTCGAGGACGAGCCGATGATCGACACGAGGTAGCCCGCGACGGCTGCAAACACGAAGCCGGCCACGACCATGACCAGGGTGGTCACCAGCGCGATCAGAGGGCTCTTGGTCAGCCAGAAATACACGGCGAACATGGCGCCGATGGTGACGACGATCCCGAGGAGCACCGTCTTGAAGTTCATGTCCTGATGGGGACGTTCCACCGCCTCGTCGGACTTGGCACCGGTCAGCGAAGCGAAGGAGCGCTTCATGCCCATGATCAGGTTGTTGCGCATCTTGAACAGCGTGAAGAAGGCGCCGACGATCATCGCGCCGATGGCGATGATCTTCACGTTCTGCGCGTACAGGCCCTTCTGGCCGCCCAGCATGGCGAACAATGCGGGCGCCGGATTGCCGGAACCGGACGTGATCTCGCAGATCTTCTGCCCGGCCGCAGTGCCGCCCATCACGTTGACGAAGATGATGATGGGCATCAGGAACAGCCAGCCGAACACGCCGCCGGCCAGGGTGATCGCGCCCAGGCGGGGTCCGATGATGAAGCCGACTCCCAGGAACGCAGGCGAGGAGGCCGGGGTCTGGATCGGCAGCACGGCCTTGCCCACGCCGGCGACGACCTTGTGGGAGCTGCCCAGCAGCGGGATGCCGTTGCCGTTGCGGAAGATCTCGATCAGCGCAGACAGCCCCATCGCGCCGAAGACCATGCCGGCACCGGAGCTTCCGCCCTGGCCGGCCTTCACGATCTCCGTGCAGGCCTGTGATTCAGGGAACGGCAGGCTGGAGTCATCCATGAACGTGCGCCGCAGCAGGATGACAAACAGCACGCCGAGGATGCCGCCGACGAGCAGCAGCGCCGTGGCCTGAAGATAGTTGAAGCTTGTCCACACCCCGGAGACGATGAACGCCGGGATCGTGAAGATCGCACCCGCAGCGAGGGCCTCGCCGACGGCGCCGGTGGTACGGGCCAGGTTCTCCTCGAGGATGGTGCCCTTGAAGAGCTTGAGGACCGCCATGGCGATGACGGCGGCCGGGAAGGTCGCCGCGACGGTCATGCCGGCCTTGAGGCCCAGGTAGGCGTTGGCTGCGCCAAGAATCATGGACATCAGCACGCCCAGCAGGATCGCGGGCAGCGTCAATTCCTTCATGGGTCGGTCCACGGGAACGTACGGCTTGTATTCACTCATGAGAAACTCCAGTCCAGGGGTGAATCGTTAACAGAAAAATTCCACTCGCGCCTCATTGCTTACATAAAACGTGAGTGAGCGTCAAGGAAATTACCGCGCCGTCCAACAGCTCAAATGGGTCGGACGGGTCAGACGGGTCAGACTGGTCAGACTCCGCCGGGCGTGCTATGAATGTCCGTCATGTGGCGCACATACGTTTACATCTCGCTCATTCTCCTGCTGTCCCTCATCGCCTGCGATCCCCTCGTGGTCGAGAGCTTCGGCCAGTGCGGCGACGGCGCCCGGAACACCGGTGAAGAATGCGACCAGGGAGTCGACAACAGTTCATTCGAGCCCGACACCTGCCGGACCGACTGCACGAAGCCACGGTGCGGCGACGGCGTGAAGGACTCCGGCGAGGACTGCGACCTGGCCCAGACCGGCGGGCTCGCCTGCGAGGACCTGGGCTTCGACCGCGGCATCCTGCAGTGCGACGACCAGTGCAACTTCGACCTGCGGCTGTGCTCCACCTGCGGCAACGGGCTCGCCGAGCCCGGAGAGGCCTGTGATCTGGGAGATCTGGGCGGCATCACCTGCGTCGGCGCCGGCTTCTCCGGCGGCACCCTGCGCTGCCACCTCAACTGCGAATACGACTATTCCCTGTGCTCGGGCGGCTGCGGCAACGGCATCCTGGAGAACGGTGAGGACTGCGATTCCGAGAACGTCCCGGAGCCCGACTGCTCGGCCATCGGCTTCGCCTCAGGCACGGTCTCATGTGACAGTTTCTGTCACCTCGACCTCACCGGCTGCGAAGGCGGCTGCGGCAACGGGCGCGTCGAAGCGGGCGAGACCTGCGACGACGGCAACTTCACGGAGCTGGATGGCTGCGTGGGCTGCCGTGAACCCTCCGGGACCTACGAGATTTATCTGGAAATGGACATGCCGGAACTGGTCTCCGACGCCGACATCGCGGACCTTGACGGCGACGGCGTCCAGGACCTGCTCTTTGCGGTCATCTCCGAAGATCTGACCTCGGGGGCCATGTTCTGGACCTCCGGCGCCGAATCCCACACCGTCGTCCACACGCTCGTCGAGGGTCCTTTCCTGTTCGCCCGCGCCGTGCGCCGGCCCGGCGGGAGCCTGGCCCTGCTGGGCGTGTCGCTGGCGCCCGACGGCACTGCGCTGTTCCACTGGGCCGCGGGCCCGGACGGCCCCTTCTCGGTGCTGGCCGGACCGGATCGTCCGGTGGATCTGCTGGCGGCCGACCTCGACGGTGACGACGGTGAAGAGATCGTCTTCTCCGCCTTCCAGTCCCAGAACCTGATCCTGTTCGACCCGGTCGCGGGTACCTTCACCGGCATCAACGCCATGGGCGGGCTTCCCCAGGCCATCGGACGGATCGACTTCAACCAGGATGGCGCATGGGACCTCGTCGTCGCCCGCGGTGCCTCCCAGTTGCTGTCGATGATCCAGCAGGTCGCCGGCGCCTGGACCTACACCTCGGCCCGCTACCTGGGCGGTCGTCCCGGCGACGTGGCCATCGCCGATGTCGACGGCGACGGGGTCGACGACGTGCTCGTGACGGATCTGTCCGGTCCGAGGTTGTACGCCCTGCGCACGGTCTCGGGCTCCCTCACCAACCGCGTGGAGTTGACGCTGCCCTCCGCGGCCGCGCGCATCGATGCCGGGCGCATCGACGCCGACGGCATCACGGACCTGCTCCTGACCCTGCCCGACGAGAAGGCCATCGCCGTGTTCTCCGGCTCCGGCAACTGGAGCTTCTCGCGCCTGTTCACCTACGGTCCCTGCGAGACCCCCGACTGGGCGCGCCTTCATGACATGGACGACGACGGCTTCCTGGATCTGGTCTTCTCCTGCCGCCATGACCGCCGGATGGTCGTGCTGCGCACGGTGCCGAGGTGACGGTCTCCCGCCTCATCCTGCTGCTGCTGGTGTTCGCATCGACCTGCACCCGGGGGCGCGCCGCCGATCTGCCGCCGGCCGATCCGGCCACCCGGGCCGTGCTCACCGGCGACCTCATGGTGCCGCTGGCCGGATCCGCTGTTTCACCCGCCGTAGCCAAACCAGCCGGTTCGCTGGCCGAACCGGAGCACCGGATCGCCCGCCGGACCCTGCGCCGGGCCCCCTCGCCGATCTCCTGGCCCTACGAGGACGTGGACATCTCCTCACCCTACGGCTTCCGCATCCACCCTACGCTGCAGGCCGTGAAGATGCACCGGGGCCTGGATTTCCCCCGCGGCCTCGGCGCGCCGGTCACGGCATTGGCCGACGGAACAGTACAAAAAGTCATGTATGATGGTGTCTACGGCAACGTCGTGTTCGTGGATCACGAGGGCGGATGGCAGAGCATCTACGCCCACCTGGCCGAGATCGCCGTGCTCCCCGACGAGGCCGTGGGCGCCGGCGCGCTGATCGGCCTGACCGGCAGCACCGGGCGCTCCACGGGCGCCCACCTGCACCTGGGCATCCTGGTCGACGGAAAGAGCGTGGATCCCCTGTATTTCCTCGGTCGCACCTGGACCCCTGATCACCTCTCCGACGGCCCGATCCCGGCACTGAGTCCGCCTGAGAAAAATCTGTCCCCGTCCCCCGGAGATGATCCCTATTCGGGCGACTGAACGGGTCTGTCACTGTAAAAAAACGCTTGCAACGAACGTCCAATTCTGGTATGTGGGGCGTGCAATTGAAGGTGACCGTGAAGTGGGCACTTTAGCCCACTTTTTTTTTACCTTCGAAAACCGAGTGTTTTAATGGCGTACCCGGATCTGAAAAACGTACAACCTGTCTTGGAAAATGTCGCTTCCGAATGCGGCGTTTCGATCTGGGGCGTAGAGTGGACGACCGAGGACGGGCGGGTCATCCTGAGGGTCTATGTGGAGCATGAAAACGGCGTGAACATGGAGACGCTGACCAGCGTCACCCGGAAACTGAACCTGCGGCTGGACGAGACCGATCCGGTGCCCTGCACCTATACGCTTGAGGTTTCGTCCCCGGGTCTGGAACGCCGGCTGTTCACCCTCGAGCAATGCTCCCGTTACGTCGGCTCGGTCGTGAAGGTCAAGTGCACGCCGGAGGTCCCGCAGGCCCGGAAGCGCTTCAAGGGCCGCCTCGCGGCCGTGGAAGAGGAATGTCTCGTTCTGGAGGACGGCGCCGACATGGCGCGTCTGCCGTTTTCCCAGGTGGCCACGGCGCACCTGGTCTACGAGTAGACCCGCGCTTCCGGTCGGTGACTGATCCGTTTGTGGAGGTTGGTATGCAATTCGAGTTGGATAAACTTCTGGAATCTGTCAGCAGAGACAAAAACATAGACAAGGCGATCCTCGTCGACACCCTGGAGCAGGCCATCCTCTCGGCGGCCCGGAAGGTCTTTGGAGCCAACCGGCAACTGGAAGCCCGGTACAACGCCGAGACCGGCACCGTGGAACTGTTCCTGATCCTGACGATTACGGAAAACACCAGCGAAGCCGGTGTGTCCTGCACCTTCGCCGACGCCAAGGCCCACGGCCTCGAGGCCGAGGTCGGCGACGAGATCCTGTTCCAGATTTTCTACCACCCCACCGAGGAAAAGAAGGCCATCGAGCAGGAGAAGCAGTTCGGCAAGCTCCTCAACCTGAAGGACTACCGCAAGACCTTCGGCAGGATCGCCGCCCAGACCGCCAAGCAGGTCATCATCCAGCGCGTGCGCGCCGCGGAGCGCGAAACAATCTATAAGGAATTCAAGGACCGCGTCGGCGACGTCATCAACGGCGTCGTGCGCCGGTTCGAGAAGGGCAACATCATCGTCGACATCGGTCGCACCGAGGCCGTCCTGACGCAGAAGGAACAGATCGCGACCGAGAGCTATCGCGCCGGTGATCGCATTGTGGCCTACGTCAAGGAAGTCCGCAGCGACAACAACAAAAAGGACAGCAAGCTCGACCCGCGCGGACCCCAGATCTCCCTGTCCCGCCGCGAGGAGGGTCTGGTGCGCCGCCTGTTCGAGATGGAAGTACCCGAGATCTTCCAGGGCATCGTGACGATCGAGGCCATCGCCCGCGAGCCGGGATCCCGCACCAAGATTGCCGTATCCAGCCGCGACCGTGACGTGGATCCGGTGGGCGCCTGCGTCGGCCTCAAGGGCCTGCGCGTTCAGAACATCAAGCAGTTCCTCAAGGGTGAGAAGATCGACATCGTCCCCTGGGATTCGGAGTCGGCCCGGTTCGTGTGCAACAGCATCGCGCCTTCGCAGGTGTCCAAGATCATCGTCGACAGCGCCGCTCACACGATGGAACTGATCATCCCCGACGACCAGCTCAGCCTGGCCATCGGCAAGCGCGGACAGAACGTGCGCCTGGCCTCCCAGTTGACGGGATGGAAGATCGATATTTACTCCGAGAGCAAGGTCGTGGAGCTGGAGAAGCGCATGCGCGACCAGATCGCATCGATCGAGGGCGTCGGCGAGGACCTGGCCGAGACCATCTTCAAGCTCGGCTGGCGTTCCCTGGAGGACGTGGCCCAGGCCAATCCCGAGGATCTGGCCTCCATTCCGGGGCTGGGCGGCCTCGAGTCCGCGATCCGCATCTCCAGCGGCGCGCGCCTGCTGCTGGAAATGCAGGACGGCGGCGAGGAGATGGTCTCCGAGGACGAGCGCATCCTGGAACTGCAGGGCGTGGACGACTACACGCTCACGATCCTCAAGTCCAGCGGCTACACCACGGTCGCGCAAATCTACCAGTCCACCCCCGAGGAGATGACCGAGAACACCGGCATCGCCCTGCGGCAGTGCCAGCGCATTCACTACTCCGCCGGCGTGAGCCTGGGCCTGGAAGATCGTTCCGAATCCAAGGAATTCGCCCAACTGGGCTACCTCGACTCGGAAGAGGAGTAGGTCCTCTTGTTACAGGAAGGGTTCTCGTCGATGTCTCTGACCCGTGAAAACGGCAACTCCGGAAGCTCCGCTCCACGAGCCGGCCTGATCGGGAGCGTGCGCTCCTGTGTGGCCTGCCGGACCCGCAGCAGCGCCCGAGACCTGATCCGCTTCACCAACGACGGCAACGCCTGGCATTGCGTGGTCCCGGGCACCTCCCAGCACGGACGCGGGGTCTCCCTGTGTCCGAAACCGGGCTGTTTCGACCGCGCCTGCAATTCCCGCAAGTCACGGTTCTCCGGCCCTTCGAACGGGACCGGTGGCCGGCCGTCAGCACAAACGCTGCTTCAGGCGGCCCTCGATTCGTATCAGGAACGCATCCGTCTACTGCGACGCAGCGGCGGACATCTCGCCGCGGACGTCCTCGATCCAGTTCTTTCGCAGCTCCACACCGCGCTTTTGACTCTGCCTCCATGCAGGTCGGGAGAGACGCATGTCCGATAGTATCAAGATCATGTATCTCGCCAAGGAATCCAACCTGGAATACCAGGCGATTATTGACGAAGTCAAAGAACTTGGCGTATTTGAGAAAGTCACCAAGTACACCGAGATCACCCGGGACCAGGCCGACACCATTCTCGAGAGCATCCGGCGGCGACGCCGCGCAGCGATCCTCGAGACACAGGTGCAGGGCGGCGCCATGATCCGCCGCAAGGTGGCCACGGTAACGGTTGAAAAAACCGAGGACGCTCCGGCAGCCGGACCGGCCACGTCACGCAAGCGCCGGGTCGCCGCCCGCGAGGAAGCCGCCGCAGAGGCCGCCGCAGAGGCCGCCGCCACGGAGGCTGCCGCAGAGGCCGCCACAGAGAAGACCGACGAGAGCGCAGCCGAAGAAACCCGCCCTCGACTCTCTTCGCGACGCGCCAAAAGTGTCGAGGAGACAACGCCGGCCGAGGAACCCATGACGGAAAGCGAAACCGCCAGCCCGGTCGAGGAAAACCTCCCCGAGCCACAGAACCCTGTCCCCGCCGAGGTGGCAGAACCTTCCGTCGTGGCTGCCGAGGAGTCGGTGGCAACCGCCGAGCCCGCACCCGAGCAGGAAGCGGTCGAGACCGCCAGTCCGGTCGTGGAACCCCAGCCTGAGGCCACGCATGCCGCGCATGCCAGCCCGTTGTCCGAAGTGACCGCGCCCGTCGCCGATGAGACACCCGCAGCCGCGGCGCCTGCCGCAGTACCTGCCGCGACGCCCGCCGCAGCGCCCGCCGAAGACGAGGCCAAGCCTTCTTCCAAGCGCTTCCTTCCGTCGTCCGCCCGTCCGGAGGCATCGGCCTCCCCCATCGAGAAACCTGCCGCAACGACCCGACCCGGGGCACGTCCCGGCGGTGTCGCCGTCGGTCCCAAGGAAGAGAAGAAACTCGGACCCACGGGACGCTTCATCGTCCTTCCCTCGCCGAGCAACCGGTCCACGACGCGTGTCGACGGTGCCAAGCCCGGCGACACCGGCATCGCGCCCAAGCCCGCCGACTCCCGCGTCTCCTACAAGGAAAAGCGGCAGGAGGAAGAGCTGCTGCGCAAGACCGGGTACATGCGCCACAAGAAGTCCGACTCCGTGCGACCTGCGCTTCCGCCCGAAGGCAAGCGCAAGATCAAGGTCGACGAGTTCATCTCCGTCTCTGAGCTCGCCAAGCAGATGGGACTCAAGGGCACGGAACTGATGAAGAAGCTCCTCAGCCTGGGCCAGATGGTCACGATCAACTCCACGCTCGACTTCGACACGGCCACCATCGTGGCCTCCGAGTGGGGCTACGAGATCGAGAACGTGGCGTTCCAGGAGGAGAAGTTCTTCTCCGAGGACGAGACCTCCGACGAGGGCCGCGAGAAGCGTCCGCCCATCGTCACCATCATGGGTCACGTCGACCACGGCAAGACCTCGCTGCTGGATGCGATCCGCAAGAGCGACATCGCCTCCAAGGAGAGCGGCGGCATCACCCAGCACATCGGCGCCTACAAGGTCAAGACCAAGGAAGGCGAGATCGTCTTCATCGACACACCGGGTCACGAGGCCTTCTCCGCCATGCGTGCCCGCGGCGCCTCGGTCACGGACCTCGTGGTTCTCGTGGTCGCGGCCGACGACGGCGTCATGCCCCAGACCGAAGAAGCCATCAACCACTGCAAGGTCGCCAACGTGCCGATGCTCGTTGCCATCACCAAGGTGGACAAGCACAACGCCAATCCCCAGATGGTCCGTGAAAAACTGACCGCCTACGGGCTCGTCGACGAGCAGTGGGGCGGCGACGCGATCATCGTCGAGGTCAGCGCCGTGACCAAGCAGGGCGTCGATACGCTGCTGGAGATGCTCCTGCTGCAGTCCGACATGCTCGAACTGACCGCCAATCCCGCCGCCCCGGCCAAAGCCGTCGTGCTCGAGGCCGAGCTGGACCGCGCCAAGGGCCCGGTGGTCAACCTGCTCGTCATCGATGGCTCGCTCTCGCTGGGCGATCATGTGGTCTGCGGCCTCTCCGGAGGCAAGATCCGCGCGCTCACCGACGACCGCGGACGCCAGTTGAAGTCCGTCGGCCCCGCCTCGCCCGTCGAGGTCACCGGCTTCGATGCCGTGCCCGTGCCCGGCGACGACTGCCGTACCGTGCCCGACGAGAAGGCCGCCAAGCGGATCCTCGACCGCCGGCGCGACGAAGCCAAGACCAAGGATCTGGCGCGCAAGTCCCAGGCCAAGGGCATGGACGCGATCCGCCAGGCCATCGCCCGCGGCGAGCAGAAGCACCTGAACGTCATCCTCAAGACCGACGTGCAGGGCACCATGGAGGCCCTCCGCGACGCGCTGGTCAAGCTCTCCACCGAGATCGTCAAGGTCAACGTCGTCCACTGCGGCGTCGGCGGCATCAACGAGAGCGACATCAACCTCGCGCTCACCGCCGAGGGCGTGGTCATGGGCTTCCGCGTGCGCCCCGACTCCAAGGCCCGCCACCGCGCCGACCAGGAGAACGTGCCCGTCCACCAGTACAACGTCATCTACGACATGATCGACGAGGTCCGCGACATCATGCGCGGCATGCTGCCCAAGGAAAAGAAGGAGCAGCAGGTCGGCCGCATCGATATCCGACAGGTGTTCACCATCCCCAAGATCGGCACCGTCGCCGGTTCCTACGTCGTCGAGGGCAAGGTCACGCGCTCCAGCCTGGTCCGCGTGTTCCACGACAACATCCAGGTCTTCGAAGGACGGCTCGCCTCCCTGCGCCGCTTCAAGGACGACGTCAAGGAAGTCGCCACGGGCTACGAGTGCGGCATCTCGATCGAAGGCTTCAACGACATCCGCGAGGGAGATACCCTGGAGATCTACGAGATCGTGGAAACCCAGATGGAACTCTAGTCCCGCGCGATCCTCCTCCGGAGTTGGAACATGTCCAAGGCAGTGGTTTTTCAACTCGATTCAGACCGTCCCAACCTCAAGCGCCTGCAGCGGGTGGTCGACGAACTCAACAATGGCAGCGTGATCGTCTACCCCACCGACACCCTGTACGGCTTCGGCTGCGACATCGCCGCCCACAAGGCCGTGGACCGCATCGTGTCGATCAAGGGCTTCTCCGAGAAGCACTTCATGAGCTTCGTCTGCGCGGACCTGGGGCAGGCGGCCCAGTACGTCAATCTCGACAATCACGCCTTCTCGATCCTCCGGCGGATCCTCCCCGGCCCCTACACCATCATCCTCGAGGCCAACCGTGCGGTCCCCAAGGTCCTTCTGAACAAGCGCAAGACCATCGGCATCCGCATCCCTGACTCGCCGGTGGCCCGCACCCTCGTCGAGACGCTGGGACGGCCCATCCTCTCCTCCTCGGTCTCCACTCCCGACGGACGCAACCTGGTGGATCCCGAGGAAATCTACAAGCTCTTCGGCGCCCAGGTGGACATGATCCTGGATCAGGGCATCATCGCCGGCGAGAGCTCCACGGTGCTTGCCTACGAAAACCAGGAATGGACCGTCATCCGCGAGGGAAAGGGGCCCATCGATTTCCTCTAGCACCACCATGATCCCACCCCCGTACGTCTTCTTCACCTGGAATTCCCGCGACAAGGTCCGGTTTCGCGCCGTCACCGAGCTCGCCCAGGAGGCCTTCCTGCGCTTCGGAGAGTACCGGGAGTTCATCGGCCGGCTCATGATCCGCGAGGACGTGATCACGGGACTGCTCATCGAGCCGGACCATCCCGATGACGACCTCGCGGGCTTCATCCAGGTGGGCCTGATTCCCGACGAGGATGGCCGGGTCCTGGGCAACATCCTGGCCATCGCCATCGCGCCACGCCTCCGCTTCAACAGCCTCGGCCCCGTGTTGATGCGCTGGGCCATCGAGCAGATCCAGTACCTGCACAAAAACACCCCTATGAAGTGCATCCAGTTGACCGTCGCGCCCGACAACGAGCCGGCCATCCGCCTGTTCTCCCGCTTCGGCTTCACCCTCGTCCCCGAGGAGATCGAACACCACTACGCCTCGGGCGTGCGCGCCCGGGATATGGCCCGTCCCGTCTTCCTGCCGGGAGAAGACCCGAAAAAGTCCGGTTGAACGCAGCCAGGTTTTCCGATACTGTGGCCCGATGAAAATTTGTCAGGATTGACGGTACTCTATGACTGAGTCGGACCAAACCACCCGGGAAACCTTCTTCGAAAAGCTCGACGACCACCATGAAGTGATCAAAAAGCGCTTCACCAAGCTCGGTCCCGCCATTGTGATGATTTCATATCTTCTCATGGAAACGCTGCGCGAGTATGCCTGGTGGGAATTTCCGTTCGCAGGTCAGTTCCTTTCACGCGCGAACGCCCTGTTTTACCGGGTGACGGATCCGCTGCCTCATAATCCGGCAATAATCGTTTTGCTTTCGTTTTTGACCGGTTGGACTCTCTACGCCTATATCTCCATTTTTTACCTCGAAGACAGGGAAATTCGGAGTTGCGAAGAGAAAGGCTACCGTTTCAAAGACTTCAAAGCCTTTCGGTCCTTGAAAATCCAGGAGCGTAAAAAATCCCAGGAAATGAGCGGGCCGGAGGTGGTCTGGCTCCTCCTGGTATTTTTGATAATTTTCGGGTTGTTCATCGCCTACCTAGTCTTTTAAAAATTGAACCGGGCGACCGCTTGACCACCGCTGTCAGCTTGCGTTGCGCGGCTTCTTTCACTATAAGGTCACCGGGATTTCCGGGACAGGCGGTGAGACGATCGCCGGCGGAGCAATCCGCGGGAGGAAAGTCCGGGCTTCACCTGAGCAGGCGCTGGATAACATCCAGTCGGGGCGACCCGAAGGAC
>PHAZ01000018.1:24946-31118 GCA_002841825.1 Deltaproteobacteria bacterium HGW-Deltaproteobacteria-22
CAGCTCCAGCGAGGCCAGCGCGGAAGGCAGCGCGTCGAGCAGATCCGTGGCGCGGATCACCGCCTCGCCCTTCTCCTGGGAGGCCAGATCCCCGGCTCGTCCGTGGAGGAAGGCGGCACAGCACGCGGCCTCCATCGGGGGGAGTCCCTGACCCAGCAGCGAGGCCACCAGTCCCGTGAGCACGTCGCCGGAGCCGGCGGTGGCCATGCCGGGGTTGCCCGTGGGGTTGATCGCCACGGAACCGTCTGGGCCGGCGATCACGGTGCGGGCGCCCTTGAGCACCACAAAGACGCCCAGGCGGGTCGCCAATTTGCGGGCCTGCCCCACCCGTTCCTTCTGGATCGTGGCGGTGTCAAGCCCGGTCAGCCTCGAGAACTCACCCGGATGCGGCGTGATGATCACCGGGACCTTCGCCTTCTTGAGCGTGTCGGGCCTGGAGGCCAGAAGCGTCAGCGCCGAGGCGTCGATCACCATCGGGATCGGACATTTCCTCACCAGCTCGTGGATCAGTTTGCCGCAGGCTGCGTCGACGGGCAGGCCCGGTCCGATGGACAGCACCGAGCGTCCCTCGCAGGCGGCCAGAATGGCTCCCAGCTCCGGGACCGGACGATCCGGCGGTGACACGGCCTCGCACATGATCTCGGTGAAGCGCTGCATGAAAATCGGCAGCATTCCCGCTTCGCACAGCACCGTCACGAGACCCGAGCCCATCGACAGCGACGCCTCGGCGGCCAGGATGGCGGCGCCGGCCTTGCCCGGCGAGCCCGCCCAGTGCAGCACGTGGCCGAAGTTCCCCTTGTGTGCGCTGCGCCGGCGGCGTGGCAGGAGATCCTGAATCCGGGCATCGGACAGCAGGAACACGCCCGGCCCCTCGGGCTCGGCGGCCGCCGGCCAGGAGATGTCCACGACGACGGTCTCGCCGCACCATTCGAAGCCAGGGGAGGTGTACAGTCCGATCTTGGGCGCCCCGAAGGTCACCGTCAGGTCGGCGCGGACGGTCTCTCCCAGGGGCTGCCCGCAGTCGGAGTCGAGGCCGGAGGGCACGTCCAGGGCCACGCGCAGGCCGGGGCTCTCGTTGAACAGCCGTATCACTTCAGCAAACAGGCCGTCGGGAGCGCGGTCCAGCCCGACGCCGAACAGCGCGTCCACCAGGATGTCGGCCTCGTCAAACCAGGGTACCAGGTGTCCGAGCACCTCGAAGTCCGGCACGTCGAACACCGGCAACGCCAGGTTGTGCAGGATCCGGAGGTTGAGGGCGGCCTCGGGGGTCATCTTCTTCCCGGGTCCGATGCGCAGCACCTGAACGTAGGCGCCCGCGTTGGCGAGGTGCCGGGCGATCACGAAGCCGTCCCCTCCGTTGTTGCCGGGGCCGCAGGCCACCAGCACCTGGCGACCGGCCACGGGCCATCGTTCCCGGACCTCGGCGGCCGCGCCGGCTCCGGCGAGCTCCATCAGCGAAAAGGCGGGGATCCCGGCATCGATGGCAACACCATCCATCGCACGGGTCTGGGCAGCGGTGAACAGACGCATGATCGCCTCTCCTTTTGGGCCTCGGGGCCCTGGATCTTGTCCGCCGGGTCGGACCGGACGGACGGGGCAGGCTCGCCGGACGGTTCAGGCTTCTTCAACGTCCATGAGCAGGCCAAGCATCTCGCGCACCGCCTCGTCGAGACCCGTGAGAACGGCCCGGGAGATGATCGCGTGTCCGATGTTCAGTTCCTTCAGGCCCGGCAGATGCAGCATGCCCTGCACGTTGACATAGTCCAGTCCATGACCGGCGGCCAGGATCAGACCACACGCATCGGCCTCCTCGGCGGCGGCTTCCAGGCGGGCCAGTTCCTTGTCGCGAGGGGGTCCGGGAGCAGCGTTGCAGTAGTCGCCGGTGTGCAGTTCGATCTGGTCGGCGCCGATGGCCTCGGCGGCCCGCACGTCGGAGATCTCCGGATCAATGAAAAGGCTCACGGGAATCCCGTGGTCGTGCAGCTTCTTCACGGCCGCCTTCAGGCTCTTCTTCACCGGCGCCGAACCGATGGCCAGGCCGCCCTCGGTGGTCTTCTCCTCGCGCTTCTCGGGCACCAGGGTCACGATGTCGGGCTTGATCCGGGCGGCGATGGCCAGCATCTCCGCGGTGGCGGCCATCTCCAGGTTCAGCGTGGTCTGGACCGTCTGTCGCAGGATCTCCACGTCCCGGTCGAGGATGTGCCTGCGATCCTCCCGCAGGTGCACGGTGATGCCGTGGGCGCCGGCGAGCTCGCACAGGCCCGCGGCGATCACAGGCTCCGGATAGCGCGTGCCCCGCTGGTTGCGGATCGTGGCGATATGATCGATGTTCACATGCAGACGTATCATGGCGGACCTACCGGCGCCCTTTTGCGGGCGCCTCAATTGGCCGGCTTGCGCCGGGCATGAATTGGCCGGCTTTCACCGGGCATGAAATGCCAGGCTTGCGCCGGGCATGAATTCCACAAACTACCGGCACTCGGCCTGGCAAAGGGCTGCCAGATCCTGGGCGTGCCGCTGGGCCGCGCTGTCGCTCTCGCACTCGACGAGGATGCGGACCTTGTTCTCCGTACCGGAGTACCGCACCAGGACGCGACCGGTGGTCCCGAGCTCCTTTTCGATGCGCACGATCTCCGACTGCAGCCGCGGCAGTCCGTCCAGCGGCGGTTTCCGCTCCACGTCGACGTTGATGAGCACCTGCGGGAACGGGTCGAACAGCCGGGCGAGCTCGCTCATGGCCCGGTTCTTCCGGCGCAGGATCGACAACACCTGCAGCGCCGCGATGATGCCGTCCCCGGTGGTCGTCCAGTCGCGCAGGATGATATGCCCGGACTGCTCGCCGCCGAGGTTGTGGCCGCCTTCGAGCATGGCCTGGAACACGTAGCGATCACCGACCTGGGTGCGCACCACGGAGCCGCCCAGGTCCCGCAGGGCGCGGTCCAGCCCCAGGTTGCTCATGACCGTGGTCACCAGCGTCCGGTTCGCAAGCCGGCCCTCCTGAAGCAGCTCGCTGGCGATCAGCGCGAGGATGGCGTCACCGTCGACCACCGACCCCTTCTCGTCGAGGATGATCACGCGATCCGCATCGCCGTCGAGGGCGATGCCCATGTCGGCGCGGTAGGTGTGCACGGCCTCGGCCACCGACTCCGGGTACAGCGCACCCACGCGGCCGTTGATGTTCACGCCGTCGGGGCTGACTCCCAGCGGGATGACCTCGGCGCCCAGCTCGCTGAAGATCAGGGGCGCCACCTTGTACGCCGCGCCGTTGGCGCAGTCCACGACGATGCGCAGGTCGTCGAGGGTGAGGTCGCCCGGAAAGGTGTTCTTGCAGAACGTGATGTACCGGCCCGCAGCATCCTCGATGCGCCGGGATCGGCCGATGTTCTCGCCGCGCACCAGCGAGCCGCGCAGCTCGTCGGAGTTCATCAACTGCTCCATGCGCGCCTCGACCTCGTCGGGCAGCTTGTGTCCGGCCGAGGAGAAGAACTTGATGCCGTTGTGCTCGAACGGATTGTGCGAGGCCGAGATCACGATCCCGGCGTCGGCGCGCATCGAGCAGGTCAGGTAGGCGATGGCCGGGGTCGGCAGGGGTCCCACAAAGAACACGTCGGCCCCCATGCTCATGATGCCTGCGGCGATGGCGTTCTCGAACATGTAGCACGACAGGCGTGTGTCCTTGCCGATCAGAAAGCGGCCGTGCCGCGTCTTGTGCGAAAACAGGTGGGCCGCCGCCTGACCGAGCCTCAGGGCCGTATCCACGGTCATCGGTTCGGTGTTGGCCACGCCGCGCACGCCGTCGGTTCCGAAAATCTTCCGCATGAATTATTCCCTTTCTTCTACGAGGACAAGGGGTCCGTGACGGGGACCCCGGTCAGGCGCACCCGCAGCCGGGCCACCGAGTCAGGATCCCCCATCACCAGGAGAACCACGCCGTTTTCCAGCACGAAGTCCGCGCCGGGTCCATATTCATACCCACCATCGGTCGTCTTGATCGCCAGCACCAGCAGGTGCCGCTCCTCACGCAGTTTTGCCTCCCCGAGCCGCACCCCGTGCAGCCCCGAGGCGGGCGTGACGATCAACTCCTCGACGCGGAGGTTCTTCTCCTTGTCCCGAAGCATCAGGTCCAGGAACTGCGTCACGTGGGGCCGGACCATCTCCGAGGCCAGCCGCATGCCACCGATGAAGTTCGTGGTGACCACGGAGTCCGCACCGGCGATCTTCATCCTTCCGGCCGTGTGCAGGTCGATGGCCCGCGACACGATGCGGACCCTGGGGTTCATCTGCCTCGCGGTGAGCGTCAGAAACACGTTGTCCTTGTCGGTGGGGAGCGCGCAGACGACGCCATAGGCCCTGGAGATGCCGGCCTGCTCGAGCACCCGGTCCTCCAGCGCGTCGCCCTGCAGCCAGATCAGGTGCCCCAGATTGGATAGTTCGATGGAGGATTTCTTCAGGCTCTCCTCGTCCCGGTCGATCACCATGACCGGCCAGCGGGTGACCATGAGCTCCTTGACCACGTGAATGCCGGTGTTGCCCAGTCCGCACACGATGATGTGCTTTTCCAGCGAGTCTATTTTTTTCTGCATTTTACGCCTCTTGCTGATATGCGAGAACGCGCCTTCCACGAGAAACGTCGTCATGGAGGACGCGAAATACACCGTGACACCAATTGTTATAAATAATATTAACAATGTATAGAGGCGGATCACGGGCATGTCCATGTAGGGGAGAATCTCTCCGAATCCGGCGGTGGTAATGGTGATAAGAACCATATACACACAGTCCAGGATGCTCCATGGCGTGGCTTCAGGTCTGGCAACGGGCAGATACAACTGTCCCAGCAGGTAGTAGCCGAGGGTTCCCAGCAGGATGAACCCGATCATGATCAGGACGGCCTTGACCAGCTGGCGCGAAACCGGCGGTTGTTTATGGAAAAAATGAGACAATGAAAACCGGGGTGGCACTGGATCCCTCTCAGCTTCCCCAAGTGAACGGCAATTAATTCACAAAGTCAAACCTGAAGTGGGTTTTTCATTTACATCGAATTGGTGCTATATTGCCTGCGCCCGAAAGGGGAGGTTCCCATGCGTGTTCTTGGTCTGTTCCTGATTCTCGGTCTCTGGTCTGCCCCCGCGAAGGCTGCGCCGGTGCGCATCACGTTCTCGGGCGTGGGCGACATCGTCTTCGGTCGCGCCGGGGAGCGCTTCGGCCTCGAGGACCCCTTCCGCCACGTCTCCCAGGTCTGGAAGGGCCGGGACATCGTCTATGGAAACCTCGAGACCCCCATCTCGGCGCAGCAGTACCGAAACGTCCGCAAGCCCAGGAACTGTGCGGTCACGGAGTGCAACGAAGACCAGAAGAGCTACCGGCGCATCTTCCGACTCACCTTCTGGGGACGCCCCGAGGCCGTGGGCCTGCTCAAGACCGCCGGCTTCACCGGGGTGCGCTGCGCCCACACGGTGGTGCCCGAGGGGCTGATGGGCAAGACCGCGGACGGCCGGGAGGTGGCCCTAAACCCCCTGTGGAACCGGCGCCAGTCCACCAAGTTCAACGGCGTCTCCTACCCGGTGCAGAAGGCGGCCGCCGCGGTGTACTCCGACGCCGGCTGGCCCCAGGTGCAGGCCGACCTGGCCTACTACATGGAGAACGCCCGCATCATCCGCGAGGGGCTGGCGGCAGCGGGCCTGGCCTGCTGCGGCGGGGTCAACGCCCCCTATATCTGGCTGGAGACTCCCGGGGGGCTGACGAGCTGGGAGTTTTTCGACAAGCTCTTGACCGAGTGTCATGTAGTGGGCACCCCGGGCAGCGGCTTCGGCCCCAGCGGCGAGGGGTACTTTCGCCTCTCGGCCTTCGGCGCGCGGGCCAACGTGGAGGAGGCGGTGGAGCGCATCCGGAAGAAATGGGGGCAGTAGCCACCGGCCGGTGCTCCGGCCCGGGAAGGAAGCAACCATGAAGCGCGCGGTGGTGCTGTTGAGCGGGGGACTGGACTCGGCGACCTGCCTGGCCATCGCCCAGGCCGAGGGGTTTGCGTGCTACGCGCTGAGTTTCGCCTACGGGCAGCGCCACAGCTACGAGCTGCAGGCGGCGCAGCGGGTGCGATTTTTGTTCGCCGGGCAGCCAGTGCGAAACGTCGCGGTGCAGCACGCGCTCGATGCCGACCACGATGGTGGCGGCC
>PHAZ01000356.1 GCA_002841825.1 Deltaproteobacteria bacterium HGW-Deltaproteobacteria-22
CACCACGTTTCGTCGCCCTGCGATGAAACCACCGTCACCGGCTACCGTCACCGGCGGAATCGCTCGCGATTCCGCTAAGCGAAGGTCTCCGTTCGCCACGGCACCGGCACATTATCATCACTCCCCGCTCATAATGCTCTTGCCCTGCCCGCCCCGCCCTTCCATTTTCTTTTTGAAATCAAATCAACTATTCTTCGATAACCTGAGCGGTGAAGGCCTCGAGCTTCGTGTCGGCGAGCTGCCACGAGCCCTCGGGCAGGCCCGCCTTGAGGCACAGTTCGTCGAGGTAGGTGAGCCGGTCCCAGCCCCACTCCAGCGGCACCTGCGGCAGCAGCACGCCCCGGCGCACGCCACGGGTGATGTAGAGACCGTGGGTGCCCACGACCACCTCGTCCGGGGTGATGGGGAACCGCGGGCTGAGGATGGAGATCTCGAAGTGGAGCCCGGCGAGCTCGGGCTCGGACACCTGCGGAAACCGCGGGTCCTCGAAGGCGGCGGCCTCGGCCATGTCCCGCACCATCCTGCCGATGGGGACCGTCGCCTCGAAGTTGCCGATGCAGCCCCGCAGCCGCCCTTTCCGCTTGAGCGTGACGAACGCGCCCGCAGCCAGCTCCAGCTCCGGATTGTCGCTGCCGGGCTCGGGCGGTGGCAGCCCCTTGACCAGCGCGGTCACGGTTTCGCGGGCAAGGGCGATGAGTTGACGTCCGGTTGCTTCACTGACGGAGAAAGTTTTCACTTCGGAGCTCCCTTCGGTTGGTCACTCTGCACGCCCCGTGCGGTAACCTGCATCGCGTACAACAGGATCGGTAGACAGGCCTCGTCCTGCAGGCACTTCTCGCTGCGCAGGGAGTCCCTGATCTCGACGCGTGATTCGTGGTCCAGCCGCGGTTCGAACCACTCCAGCATGGGGATGACCAGCTCCCGGGGCACGTCCGCGAGTTGAAGAGCCAGCCCCGATGCCGCCGTTTCGTCCAGTCGAGAGGCCAGCACACGCAACGACTTTTCGATGGCATCCTCGGGCCAGGTGGAAGCCGAACTGACGAACCGGCGCCACAGGCACTCAAAGTCCGGACACCCGTCCAGCGTGCGATGCTCCCAGTCATCGAGGCGCTTCAACCTCGCCGCAAGGCACGCCTGCGCGCGGGCTGCGCGCGCCGTCTCCTGCGTGACGCTCCAGGCAAGTTCACCGTCGTCCGGTCTTGTCCCGGGCAGTCCGGGAACCACCGGCGGTTCGCCCGCAACGGGCGCCGAGCAGATCCACAGCGTCCTGGCGATCTTCGCGCGCAGCCATTCATCGGGACTCATGCCCTCGAACGTGTCCGTCTCGTCGCAGGCGACCGTCGAGCTCCCGGGCGTCCCCTGTCCGGGCACCTGCACCAGCGGCATCCAGATATGGGCCGTGGCGCGCCACTGCCCCTCTTCGCTGTCCTGCGCATTCCACAGACGCGTCAACTCCGGCGCGACATCGGGCCTGGCCAGGGCGGCCTTGAGCGCCGCGTCCCGGAACTGGGCGATCCAGTCCATGGTGGTCAGTCGCACGGTTGCCGTGTGCCGCTGGGCCTGAAGCAGGGCCAGCAGATCCGGGTGACAGGTCCGCACGCCCCGGGACACCGCGACGGCCCGGGAGGTCAGCTCCTGTCCGGTCAGGATGCCTGCAGCCTCCTCGGCCGGAAGCGGACGACTCCGGGGAATTCCGGTCAACAGGGTCTCGCGGACGGGAAAGAAGAAATCGGCCGGCGCGAAGCCCGGCGGGCGACCCGCCAGCGCGTAGGTAGTCACGAGCAGCCGCCGGATCCGCTCCTCGTCGCCCAGCGCCACGAGCACGCGGGAGAGCGTGCGCAGGATCAGCGAGGGATCCTGCAGGGCCGCCGGGGAACGCTCCCAGGCGACCAGCACGTCCTGCAGGGCCCGGGGAATTCCCGCGGACTTTTCAGTCCCTGGGTCGGGAGCCCGGCCCAGCTCGAGGGTCACGGCGATCACTTCTCCGACGAGATCCCGCGCCTCGCCCCGGGCGCCGGAGAGCGCCGTCAGCGCGAACGGAGCCAGATTGACGTGGTCCTGAACCGTGTAAAGCCCTCCCAGCAGCAGGGGCAACAGCCGCGGTTCGGAGAACCCCACGATGCCGAGGGAGAGCATGGCCCGGGCCCGGACGCTGCCGGGAGATTCCGGTGCCAGAAGGTGCATGAACAGATCGGTCACCATGGGCCCGGGGGGAAAATCCGCCAGCAGGTCAGCCACCGTCGAGCGCACGGTGAAGCGTGAATCCGACGGGGGCCCGAGCCGCGCAAGCAGGGAGTGCACCAGGCCGACCATCTCCTGCCGCCCTTTGGCATCGGTGCTGTCCCAGGTCGCCAGATCCTTCAGGAGCCGGGCCGCGGTGGGATCCTCACGCGGCGGATAGGGTCGATGCCCCGGATAGGTCTCCAGCGCCTGCAGCCACAGCCGCCTGCGCGAAGCGGGATCGAGCTCGGAGGAGAGCCGCACGAAGAACGGCAGGGGCGTGCGGGGATCCAGTCGGTGATCAGTTTCACGGCGTGCCTTCTGGCACTTCCCGTCGGCCAGGGTTCGATCTCGAGTTGAGCGGCCAGCGCCATCCGGGCGTCGGGATCGAGGAGGGTCAGCGCCGAGGGACGCCAGGGGTCCGATGGGGCGCCGCCGCGGGTGCAGGCGAGCGAAACGAGGATCGCCGCGAGCATGAACAGGTTTTTCGGCATCTCATGCCTTCCCGCGCCGGAGCGCGGCCCGGAACACGTAATAGCCACAGACTGTGAAGAGAAGGATGCCGGGCAGCCGCAGCAGCACCACGCGCAGCTCGCCATATCCGTACTGGAACTGGCCGAGGAGCCATTTCATGAGCATGTCGAGGAGATGGATGCCGATCCAGAAAGAGATCAGCGCAGGCCAGATGGACAGATCGACGAACCGCCCGAGCATGTACAGGACAGCCAGGCCGGCCAGCCCCATGCCGGCCTCCAGCGCGATGGGGACCGCCACGAACTTCATGAAGAAGTCAGGGACACGGTCCAGCAGGAGCGTGAACCCCATGTTGACCCATAAATCGAAGTAGATTGATATCAGATAGGCGCCGAACACCGCGAAGAAGATGATCGCCCCCTTGTGCAGCTTCAGGAAGATGCTGCGGCGACGATCCAGTCCCGGCAGCCCCTCTCCCGGATCCTCGGTCGGCTCCGCCAGAACGGCGACGTCGTCCTGTGCGATCCCGGAGACCTCCGTGGAGGCCTCGGAGACGGAGACGCCCGCCTGATGTGGTGATTCTTCCAATGGAGTGTCGGGGGAGTCGTCAGATGGTTTCATGATTCCAGTCAGGCCATGGCCCTTCCCGCAGACACGCGCTTGTGGCGTCACCCGGATAGAAGACGTTCATCAGGCAGAGCCCGGCGGCGGGTGCCGTCACGCCTGCCGCGGTGCGGTCGCGCTTTTCGAGGATAACAGAGACGTCGTCGGGAGAAAAGCGCCCCGCGCCTGCATCGACGAGGGTGCCAACCATGATTCGCACCATGTTCTTGAGGAAGGCCGTCCCAGCCACGAGGAAATCAATGCGCGCCCCGTGCTGTTGGATCTCCAGGCGTAACACCGTGCGCACGGCGTTCTCGCGCTCGCAGTCGGCCGCCTGGAAGGCGGAAAAGTCATGGGTACCGACAAGGTGGGACGCAGCCTTCCGCATGGCCTCGACGTCAAGCGGGCGATATACTGTCCACTGCGAACTCACCTGCAGCGGATCGCGGACGCGGGAATTGCGGATCGTGTATCGGTAGATCTTGCCGGCCGTGAAACGAGGGTTGAAGTCCTCAGGGACACGCTTCACGTCCAGAACGGCCACATCGGGAGGAAGCAGGGCGTTGCAGCCCATCATGTACGCCTTGTCAGGCAGATCATGGGATGTGATGAAGAAGACGCGCTGTCCGATGGCATGCACGCCGGAGTCGGTCCGGCTGGCCCCCTTGATGCGCAGCGGCTGCTTCTCGAGCCTGCCGAGGGCGTCCTCGAGGACCTCCTGCACGGTGAGACCGTTGATCTGGAACTGAAAACCGCAGTAGCGCGTGCCATCATAGGCGACCGTGAGAAGGCGGCCCAGCATCGCGAAGTCTCCTAGAACTCGACGGACAGGCCGAACATCCAGGTTTTTCCCCCGACACGCAGGGCCTTGTCGTCGCCGAAGTTGTCGGAGCGGTTGTAGGTCCACTCCACGAAGATGTACGAGTTGTTGATGCCGACATCACGCTCGAGGTTGCCTGCTGACTCCGGATCGAAGAAGTCGAGCAGCAGGGAAAGCCCCAGCGCGAACTCGTAGCCGTAGGTGCCACCGCGCGCCTTGCCGCCGCCGCTGTCGTGATCCCAGGTGGCCACGGAGCCATCACCGTCGGTGATCCACCATAAATTGTAGACCAACCCGGCCTTGCCGTAGGGCGTCAAAGGGACGTGATAGGTGGTCTGGAGCCAGTCGAAGCGATACACGAGCTTGAGCCCCATCGGGACGAGGATGAACGAGGTGGAATCCCCGGATTTCGTGCCATCCTCGAGCAGCGCCTTGCCGGATCGGTAGAAAAAGCCGAGGTCGGCGCCCACTCCGAGCGAACCGATGCCGCGATAGAACTGCCTGGACAGTTCCATTCTCCAGGCCAGCTTGGGATCCGAACTGAAGATGTCCTCGTAGGGCTTGGCGCCGCCGCCAAACTCGCTGTCGATGTCGGGCAGGAACATCCCCGCGCGCAAATCCCACATCCACTGGATGGGGCTCTGCTCGTACTCCTGCGCAGCCGCCGGCAGGGAGACCATCATCAGGGCGAAGAAAACGGTGAGGCTACGCATGGGCCACCTCCGGGCGCTGCGCGCGACGTCTCCGCACAAGCCACCAGGCCAGCATGATCCATAGCGGGAAGGTCAACAGCATCGCAGCCCCGAGCACCAGTGGCAGCATCAGGATCTGCAGGGTGACGGCGGCCATCGGCGAATCATCGATCCAGCCCGCCCAGGTCGGCCCGTTGCGGTAATACCATCGGACGAAACGACGGCCGGGCGCGTGGCTCATCAGGGCCACATCGCGGAAGGAGCGCAGGATCCGGACGAAGGGGTGGTCGCGATCACCGTACACCGAGGTCGCGATGAAGCAGTAGTCCCCGTTGGCCACGCCGCCGTTGTCGCGGTAGTGCTCGGCAAAGTCCGTGGTGGGAACGGGGGTGGCGTCGACGACCTCGGACAGCGGACTGACGTTGCGGTAGTCATCAACGGCGACGA
>PHAZ01000019.1:0-4792 GCA_002841825.1 Deltaproteobacteria bacterium HGW-Deltaproteobacteria-22
CCCATGCCGTCATCGGGTGCGGCGTACATGTCGACACCCTTTTTGCTGTCGGGCTCGTCGGGGGTCATCGGTTGCTGCGGCCCTGCGCCGTCGGGGGTGGTGGAGGTCTCGGCCGGCGTCGTGCACGCCGTGGCCAGCCCGCAACTGAGGCAGGCGGCAGCCACCCAGGCCGGAATGCGGCTTCGGGCCTTCGGACGCAGGTTTTTCAGTCTATCCAGGATCTCGACCGGGTTGTGGGATTTGCTCATGGAATCGTACCCCTATTTAACAATCGTGACCTTCACGTTGGTGACGTCGAAGGAGACGGCCTTGTCGCACTTGTCCTTGTTCTTGATCTCTTCGAAGGGAATCAGGTGCTGGGCCTTGGCGCCCGGTGCGACCTCATGGCAGCCCGATCCGGTGACCTTGGTGGCGTTGGCGCAGGTGACCACGGCGTCCCAGCAGGCCTTGGCCTTGGCCTTTCCTTCCGTGTGCTTGACCTCGCACAGGAAGCCCTTCTCTCCGTCGACCTTGCACTCAACAAGGACCTTGGCCGAGTTCTGACAGCCGATCAGCAAACCTGAGAACATGCACACCATCGCAATGAGTACTACCTTCATGACACGTCTCCTTCTCTAAAAAGAAATTATGTTCGGGAAATCCCGGCTTGTCCAAGAATAATGGAACTGCGGCGCCGGGGCAAGTCAGCTTTTTCAGGTTTGGTTTTTTCGTACCCGGGTGGTCCGGGGAGGCGCTCGTTTTTTATGGAAAAAATGACAGGGGGATCCACTTTTGACGCAACCGGCTCTCCTGCGGACCGATAATCCGGACATGCACCCTGTCTGGTTCTGGATCGTCGCGGGCTGGTTCGCCGGCTTTCACCACTGGCCCTGGGTGATGCTGCTGGTGTTCGGCGTGCGGTGGTCGGTGGCAAGGGATGAGTCGAGACGTCGGAAGTGGGTCGTCGCCGCCGGCATGGGGGCCTGCATCGCCGGTGCATGGACGGGCGCCGCCGCGCCCCTGCCGGACGTCGGGGAGCGCGCGGTGGTGACCGGTCACCGGCGCGTCGAGGACAGGCTGCTGCACCGGGTGCGCACGACCAGCGGACGCCGGCGATCCCTGAAACTGCCGTCGCTCCGGGCGGAGGGGGCCGTCCTGTGGGTGCCCGGTTCGTCCAGGCTGCCGGTGATTCCGCTGTCTGGGAGCCGGCTGGAGAGGGTCCCGGTCGAGCGTCCACCCACGCTGGTGGGGGCGGTGACCCTGGGCGCCCCCGCACCGCCGCGCCTGAAGACGGAGCTGCGCCAGGCCGGCCTGTCACACGTGCTGGCGATCTCGGGGCTGCACCTGTCGCTGGTCACCCTCGCGGTGCTCGCCGGGCTCGGGCGGCTGCACCGGCTCCTGCCCCCGCGCTGGCGGATCGAGCGCCGGGCGCTGGAGGTCGTCGTGTGCCTGGCTTTCGTGTGGTGGTACCGCTGGATCACCGGTGCCTCGGTGTCCACGACGCGGGCCGCGATCATGATGAGCAGCTGGCTGCTGTTCACCCGGTACCTGGGCGCAGGCGGACTGGGGACCAGCCTGTTCTGGTCGGCCGCGTGCCTGTGGACCTGGGATCCGGGATGCTGGCGCGACCCCGGTTTCCAGTTGTCGTTTTCGGCGGTGGCCGGCATCGCCGCGGCTCTCCGCTGGGCACCGGGATCAGGGTTGGCGGGCTCGGTGGCGGCCAGCGTGGGTGCCTCCCTGGCGACCCTGCCTGTCGTGTGGTTTCACTTCGCGAGGGTGTCACCGCTGTTCCTGATCAATAATCTTTTTATACTGCCCATGTTCTCGATTATTATAATACCAAGTTCATTTATTATAATAATTCTCACCAAAGTCTGGCCCACGGGTGGTGGGTTCCTGCAACGGAGCGCTGACGACATGTGGGCGACGCTGCCGGGACCGTTGGGCGCATGGAACCGGCTATGGCCCGAGTGGACCCCCGCGGGGGCGGCGGTGTGGACCCTGGTGCTGGCGGCATCGGCGTTGTGGATCGTCCGGCGCAGGGGCTCGCGCCGGCTCGCGCTCGCTGCGGTGGTGCTGGGCGCGCTGTGGTTCCTTCCGTGGGGAAAGGTGCCGGCGGACGGTCTGCGCCTGACGTTCCTGGCCGTGCGCGGCGAGAGCACGCTGGTGCGCCTGCCCGGAGGTCGCACCCTCCTCGTGGACGCCGGATCGGCCGGACTGGCCGGGGAGTGCGTGCGCCGCGGCGTCACGCGGATCGACCGGGTCGTGATCACCCACAACCACGCCGATCATGTGCAGGAACTGATACGGCTGGTCGGGGAGCTGGAGGTGGGCCTGGTGTGGGTCGGTCCGCGGTTCCCGGAGCCCTGGCGCAGACGGTTGCGCGGATTGGGTGTGGCGGTGGCGCTGATGCCGCCGTGTGCCCGGCTGGGTGCGGCAAAGTTGTGGCTGCGCTCGCGGCACGACGGCCGGGGGCCCGATCCGCCCGCTTACTGGTCCGAGAACGATGCCTCGCTGGTGCTCGAACTGGCCTGGGGTGGGCGCCGGATCTGGTTCCTCGGCGACATCGAGGCGGCCGCCGAGAGGGACCTGATCGGGCGTGGGCCGTCACCCGGCCGCGTGGATCTCGTCAAGGTGGCGCATCATGGACGGTTCACGTCTTCGACGGCCGCACTGTGGATGTGGATCCGGCCCGATCAGGCAGTGATCTGTGGCAGGGAGGCGTCCTCGATCGTGCTCGACCGGCTCGGGCGGGCCGGGGCGGTCGTGCGTGTGGTGGAGGGGGGGACGCTGGATCTCAGGTTCGGGGAACGCCCGGAGGAAGGGGATGAGACGACATGCGGAGATTGATCGTGCTGATGGGATGGATGCTGCTTTCCTGTGTGAGGGAGGCGCCTGGAGAAGCCGGGCCGGGCGCGGCCGGCCGGCCACGTCAGGTGGGGGCCGGGGAGGACGACCCGAGGCCCGTGACGGTGCTGTTCCTGCCAGGATTCGGGCCCGACCGTTTTGATGTCGACGGGCTGGGGCCTGCCGTGGAGTTTCCGGTGTTCGAGGCGACCCCTGCGGCGGCGTTCGTCCAGCTGGCCGCCGGTACGGCGGTGCACAACCTGTTCGCGGAGCGTCTGGTGGCGCATGGTCGGGAGCAGCCGGCCTCCTCGGCGGCGTTGGGTGTGGAGCTGCCGGTGACCGGACAACGGACGCAGGTGTGGGCGCCCCGCCTGGGTCACGTGGCCGACACGGAGCCGGGGCGATGGATGGTCCGGCCCTCGCGGACGCGACGTGCCCGAGCCGAGGTCGTGCCTTGTCCGGGGGAGGTCGTCTGGACGGACCGGGAAGGGGAGCGCCTCAGGGTGGTGCGGGTGCGTGGGTGTCCGGGGCCCGTACGGCTGGACTTCATGCCCCCCGTGGGACAGCCGGGTCCGGGCGGGCGGATCACGCCCGTGGCCACGGCCGGGCTGGCGCAGGATCAGGTGGGGACCTGGCTCTGGCAGCAGGACGATCGCTGGTGGGCCGTCAGCCTCGGCATCCTGAAGATCGAGGACGGACGTGTCGTCTGGCATCGGGAGGGGCCCGTCGCCGATGCGGTGTTCGGTCCGGCGGACTGGATCGCCCTGCGCGACGGCGAGCTGGACATACACATGCAGGCGGGCTTCATCCGGGGCTCCCTGCGCGCGCTTTTTGCAGCGATCGCCCAGCGGCCCGCCCCATGGACCCTGGCGGCGATCCATCCGCTGGCGGACCTCAAGCTGGCCCTGGGGCAGGCCCCGGGTTCATGGGAGGAGGATCTCCTCGAAGAAGCAGGCTTCGAGGTCCAGGCGTTCGTGCGCGACCGGCTCTCCTCCGGACACCAAGTGGCGCTGGCGGGCGTGGGTCCGGTCGTGCCCGTGACACGGGTGATTCCGCCCGAGGCGTTCTCCGGCGTGGACGCTTCGGCGATTGTTCCCGGCGACGGCAGCGTCCTGTTCCTGTGGGAAGATCCGGGTCCCGGACCAAGACAGCGGCTCGAGCAGGCGCTGGCCCGGCTGGACCTGACGCCGGATCGGAACCATCATCTCTACCCGGTCCCCGGAGGTTATCGGCTGGACCTGGCTCCGGGAACGGTCCTGGGGCGCTGCGTCACCGGAAGGACCAGTTGTACACCGAGGGATTTCCGGGGTGTGTGGGCGACCGCACCCTGGCTCCGGGGATGGCTAAGGATGCCCGCGGAACGGGTCGATCCTCCGGGCCGATCCCTCAGTTCGCTCCTGACACACCTGCGCAAGGTTGTCGACCCTCCTAAAAACCCCCGTTCACTCAATCAATAGTTGGCAGGGTGCCCGGATTGTGCTACCCATTGGGTTACCTGGGGAACCCTTTCCAAGGAATAACCCGGCGGAATTCAGCTGGAGGTGAATGTGTCAGGCAGTACGCAACTCGAGAAGATGGCCAAAGTGTACGACAAGGAGATCATGCCCACCTGGTCTGCGAAGTTTGGCAAGCTTCTGATGCGAAACGTCACGTTCCCGACCGAGGGGATGGTGCTCGACGTGCTGTGTGGCACCGGCTATCCCGCCGTGGACTTCATGCGTTCCAATCCCGACAGCCGAGCCCGCATCATCGCGATCGACAACGTCGGTCCGCTGCTCGACGAGGCGCGTAAAAAGGCCGTGGACTTCTTCGGAAAACGGCTGTTCTTCCGCAATGAGAATCCGGCCAAGGGCCTGTCGTTCGCCGACGAGGTCTACGACCTGTCCTACAGCAATGTCGGCTTGATGAACTACGGCCAACCCTGGCGCAATCTCATTGAGCTCTCCCGCGTGACCCGCTCCTCAGG
>PHAZ01000019.1:4797-29226 GCA_002841825.1 Deltaproteobacteria bacterium HGW-Deltaproteobacteria-22
GGATGGAGTTCTTCGACATCTACCGGGAAATCCTCACCAAGCGTGACAAATATGATCTGCTCAAGCGCCTCGACGATTACGAGGCCGCGCACTATCCCACCGCCGATGCCGTCATCGAATGGATGAACAAGGCGGGCCTGCGGAACATCAAGGCCGAGACCGAGCGTTTCGAGCTGCTGTTCAAGACGGGCCGCGAGTTCTTCTACTCCTCGGTGGTGGAGTACGGCCCGCTGCCCGACTGGAAGCGGGTGATCGAGAATCCTGCCGAGGTCAACGAGGTCTTTGCCGAAATCAACGACGCGATCGACACCCACTTCCGCGGACTGGTATTCTCGGTCACGATCGAGGCGGGCTGCTTCACGGGACAGAAGCTCGCCTGGGATCAGGTGGTCGAGGATGAAGGCGTGCTCGAAGAGGACGACATCGAGATCATCGAGGACGACGAAGATTAATCGAAGGGGAGTCCATCAGTTCCATGACAGACCCGGTCATCGCGGCCCGCCACGCGTTCCTGTGCGAACGTATCCGGTCGCACAACCAAGCATACTACGTCCTGAACCATCCCGAGATCTCCGACCGGGAATATGACGCCCTCGTGCAGGAGCTGCGGGAGCTCGAGACCGCCGCCCCCGAGCTGGTGACGCCGGCCTCCCCGACCCAGCAGGTGGGGGCTCCGCTGCCCGAGGTCACGCGCTTCGAGAAGGTCACCCGGGCGGTGCCGATGCTGAGCCTGGACAACCTGTATGACCCGGAGGATCTCCGGAAATTCGAAAAAACGCTGCGGACCTTCCTGCGCGAGAGCGACGAGAAGAACGATGTCTTCAAGGGTGAGCTCGGCTATCTCGTCGAACCCAAGATCGACGGCATCAGCATCGAGTGCGTCTATGAGCAGGGCCGGCTCAAGCGCGCCGTCACCCGCGGCGACGGCGTCACCGGGGAGAACGTGACGGCCAACGTCCTGGCCATCGGGAGAGTGCCCGGTACCCTGTCCGAGCCGCTCGACATCACCGTCCGCGGCGAGATCTTCCTGAATTACTCCGACTTCCGGACGCTCAACGACCGGCGGCTGGCCGAGGGACTCGAACCCCTGGTCAATCCGCGAAACGCCGTCGGTGGTGCCATCCATCAACTCGAATTGCAGAAGAAAGCCGTCAAGGCCGCCCGGCAGATGTCCCTGTTCGATGCGGAGGTTCCCGTTGAGGACAAGAAGAATCCCATCTCCGAGATGAACCTGTCGGCGGTCTTCTACGAGGTTCCCTCGGACCATCTCCGGAGTACGCAGCGGGAGAACCTCCTGTTTCTGGAGAAACTGGGCTTCTCCGTCCCTGCCGAGCCGACGGAGGTCGCCTCGGTCGAGGAGATCCTGGAAGTCATCGAGCACTGGGATCGCCGGCGCGCCGGGCTGGACTTCCCCATGGACGGCCTGGTCATCAAGGTCAACCGCACAGAACTGTGGAAATTGCTCGGCAGGACGGCCAAGTCCCCTCGCTGGGCCGTCGCCTTCAAGTTCGAGGCGGAGCGAGCCCTCACGCGGTTGATCAGCGTCGACGCGCAGGTCGGCCGGACCGGCATCATCACGCCGGTGGCCAACGTGGAGCCCGTGTTCGTCGGGGGCACGACCGTCGCCCGCGCCTCCCTTCACAACTGGGCCTTCATCCGCGTCAGGAAGCTGCGCATCGGCGACATGGTCTTCATTGAGAAAAAAGGTGAGATCATTCCCCAGATCGTCGGGGTCGACGGCACCCGTCCACGTGGAGAGTCCATCGTGGCTCCTCCGGCGTCGTGTCCGTCCTGTGCCTCTGAGCTGGTCAGGGATCCCCTGGAGATAAGCAGGCCCAAACTGAACGAACTCCGGAAGAGGATGAAGGATGAATTTCCGTCAGTGCCGGGAGATGCTGGCGACATCGAGCTCGAAGAGGCAGCCACCACGGGGGAATTGAAGGAAGCGTTCCTCACCTGTCCGAACGAAGAAGGCTGCAAGGCGCAGATCACCGAGCGGATCATCCATTTCGTCTCCCGCAACGCGCTGAACATTGACCAGCTCGGTGAGATGATCGTCACAAGGCTGGTCGAGGCGGGTTTTATCCGCAGTCCATTCGACCTGTACGGTCTGCGCGAGGACCAGCTCCTCACGATCGAGGGCTTCGCCGGGAAAAGCGTCGGCCAGCTTCTGGCTGCCATTCAGAAAAGCCGGGAGACGACCCTGGCCCGATTTATATTTGCCATTGGAATCAATGGTGTGGGCGCGGTCAACGCCCGGTTTCTCGCCGGCCACTTCGCTACCCTGGAGAAGTTCGTCGATTTTGCGAAGTCGGAACGGACCGCCAGGGAGCAGGAAGTGAAAAATATCTCCGGGATCGGGGACAAGCTTCAGGCGGAGATCGTCGAGTACTTCGAGCGGGCCTGGGTCGTCCGCATGCTCGAGGACTTCCGTGGACTGGGCCTGGTGTTTTCTGAGAAAGGCTCCGGGCAGAAGCCGCTGCTGGGAAAAGTCTTCTGCATCACCGGGAAGCTCGGGAAGCACCGGACGGAGTATGTCGCCAGAATCCAGGAGCTCGGCGGAGTCACCCGCGTGAGCCCGACCCAGAAGTGCGACTACTTCGTCACGGGGGAAAAGCCCACCCCGAAAAAGGTCGTCGAATACGAGAGACTGATAAACGAGAAAAAATCTGATATAAGGAGACTGGGCGAGGTGGAACTGGTCCGCCTGCTGGAAGGTGAAGAAATATGATCTGCCCACATTGCGGTGATGCCGTGGATGATCGCTGGGAACTGTGTCCAGCCTGCGGCAACTACATCCATTTCGATCCGAACGCCGAACAGACCGGCGAAAACGATATCCCCAATTATGGCGGCGGCGGCAACGCGACCTCCATCGTGGCCATCGATCCGGAGTTCCAGAAGAGCACGCGCATCGTGGCCAACCCGCTGCTCGAGAGCTCCACACGCAAGCGGGCCAAGGAACCCAAGCCAGCCGCCCTGGAGGAACCTTCCGGTGACGACATCTCCAACCTCACCCGCAACTTCTGGTACGTACACGGTCGTTTGAACTTCCTCGAGAAGGGAGCCTTCTGGCTCCTGGTGGCGACGATATTCTTCTGCTTCACCCCCTGGTACCACGACCTGAAGAACGATGTCTGGGTCTCCGGCTACGAGACCGACGGCCTCTGGGTGGCGCTGATGGGGGTCTTCTCCGCGCTGTTCCTGTTGATCCGCATCGGCATGCGGCTTGGCCTGTGGGCCCAGTTGCTGCACCTCGTGCTCCTGTTCGGAGCTGCGGCCCTTTGTGTGTATCTGCTGGTGGTCGGCAATCCGCCGGAGCGGGCGTTCATGCCGTTCTTCCATGGCAGCCTGTTTCTAGGCGGCGGTGCGCTGTTGCTGGGTTTTCTCGGGGCAATGCGCCGCTTCCTTAGTTGATTGAACCGTGTCCACTCGTCACCCTTTCTTCGCATGGCGGTTCCGGGTCCTGTTCTGGGCACCGATCGTTTCGGTGATTCTGGCGGGACTGCTGGCCGTCGTGGGCCGGCCTTCGCCCCGCGAACAGGCACAGCGGATCCGGGCGGCCCATCCGATGAAGAAGGGCGCCCGCCTCTCCATGCTCAGCACCGTGCTGCTGCGGGTCAAGGAGGACTACATCGATCCCGGGCGCATGGATCCGCAGCGCATGTTCCTTGCGGCCGTGCACGTGCTCGAACGCACGACGCCGGAGTTCATCTCCAGCGTCGACGGCGACGAGGTCCGCGTCGTGGCGGGAAGCAGCGAGGAGCGCTTCCATCTCAGCGAGATCCTGGAACCGCTGGATCTGTTCAACGCCGTGCAGCAGGTCTTCCAGTTGCTGGCACGGTCACCCGATTTCGATCCGGCCCTGCGGGAGATCGACGTGATCAACGGCATGCTGGCGACCCTCGATTCGCACACGGCGCTGCTTCCTCCGGAGGTGTACCGCGAACTGAAGACCGGGACCCAGGGGTCCTTCTCCGGCGTGGGCATCGTGGTGACGGTGAAGGACGGCTACCTGACGGTCATCGCTCCGATGGACGGAACCCCTGCCGCAAAGGCCGGCATCCTGCCCGGAGACCGCATCGTGCGGATCGGGGACGTGTCCGTGACCAACACGACACTTTCCGAGGCCGTCAATTACCTGCGGGGCAAGCCGGGCACGACGGTGTCGGTGTGGATCGAGCGTCCCTCCGAGCCGCAGTGGGTCCATTTCACGCTGGAGCGCTCCATCATCAGGCTCAGTTCCGTGACCTCCCAGATGCTGCCGGGGCACATCGGCTATGTGCGGATCCGGCAGTTTTCCCAGAGCACGACCGCGGAGCTCGAGCAGCACCTCGAGAAGCTCAAGGCTGACAACGCCAGGGGGTTGATCCTCGACCTGTACAACAATCCCGGCGGCCTGCTGCATCAGGCCGAGAAATGCGCCGACCTCTTTCTCACCGAGGGAATCATCTATTCCGCGGTGGGGCAGCACCGGCGCGTCAGCGAGGTTCGCAGGGCCAGCCTGCACAGCGCGATCTGGCACCAGCCCTTGATCGTGCTGGTCAACCAGGGAAGCGCCTCGGCGGCCGAGATCCTCGCCGGCGCGCTCAAGGTGCATCGGCGCGCCCTGGTCATGGGGGAGACCTCCTTCGGCAAGGGCAGCATCCAGATGGTCAACGAGTTCGACGATGACTCCGCGCTCAAGATGACCATCGCCCACTACCTTGCGGGCGGGACCCTGGCCATCCAGTCGCTGGGTGTCAAGCCGCACGTCGCGGTGCAGATCCTGGATCTCGACCACAACCCGCACGAACTGTTCCAGCGCAGCCGGAGTTCCGGTGCCGAGCCCGCCCCCCTGGTGGGACAGCCCGACGTGCCACCCTGGGTCACGGTGCAGGTGGTGTCGCAGCGGCTTGAGGGTGCCAACGTGCAGGACTCGGACAATCAGGCACCCCCGGAACTGACTGACGCGGCCCGCCGTCTGCTGATCCTGCCGCGCCAGCATGTCGAGTGGGAACGTGAGCCGGTCGTCGCCTGGAGTCGCGACGAATCGGATCAGGCGATGCTCGGGCTGATCGAGCAACTGGGGAAGAAGGGGGTGGACTGGACCCTGGGAAACCCCGGGCAGGGCAAGGCCCGTCTCGAGGCACGTCTCCGGCTCAACGGGGACGGAACGATCCAGGCCGGTCAGACCCTGGCGGGCATCGTCACGCTGGTCAATCTCGGCACTTCGCCGGTGTTTCGTGTCGGCGCCGTCATCCAGAACACGCCCGAGAGTCCGGCCCGGGAATACCTGTTCGGCCATCTCGATCCCGGGGAGCAGCGCACCGTGGCCTTCACCTATCCCGTCGACGCCAACCATCCCCGTGGGATCTGGCCGTTGACGGTCCGCTTTTTCAGTCCCACCCCGATCTCCGGCGAGGAACCCAGTGTCCTGCCCGCCGACCTCCAGACCTGGATTGAGATTGCGCCAGCCTCCCGGCCCGAGTACCAGATCCATCACCACTTCATGGATGATCTGGCGGGCAACGGTGACGGCTTGCTGCAGCCAGGCGAGAAGGGCCGCCTTCGGATCTACGTGATGAATACGGGCAGGGTCGCTGCCGACTCGGTCGTCCTCGGGCTCAAGGTGCTGTCTCCGGAGAGCATCGAAATCGCGGAGAACCGCTTCCTGATCAGCCGCCTTCTGCCGCAGGAGACCCGATCCCACGACTTCATCGTGACCGCCCGTTCGGACGCTCGTGCTTCAGGACCGGGGCTGTTGCTTCGCCTCGAAGAGCCCCGGTTTGCACGCCAGTTCGATGCCCAGGTGCCGCTGGTCGTACGACCCTCTGCGCCCGGCCCGATCGAGGTCGGAGGCATCTTCCAGTTCCCCAGAAACACCGCCCTCGTCAGCGGCGCGGAGCCGGAGTCCATGGTCATCGGCCTAGCCAGCGCCGGCGCCACCTTCCCGGTCATTGGATCTCAGGGTCAGTGGGTCAAGATCCAGCTCGCTCCAGACCGCACCGCCTTCGCGCTCCGTAGCTCAGGCAACCTGGTCGCAGCAGACAGCGTGCCGCTGCTGTCGCCCCGCTGGATCCCGATGTGGCAGATCCAGGGCCCCAGGATCGAGGTGATCCGCGACCTGCCGCTGCGCAACCGGACCAGCCCCGTCGATCTCACGGCCCGGCTGTCGCATCCCCGGCAGATCCTCGACGCCACGGTGGAGGTCTTCGGACCCCAGGGTCGGTATGCCAAGGTCATGGTGGCGTCCGGGAGCGGCCGCACCGAGCTCAACATTGCTCCGAAGATTCCCCTGTTCGAAGGGAAGAACCGGGTGTCGATCACGCTTCGCTCCACGCCGGAACTGAAGACCCGGTGGGAGCAGATCTGCTATTATTCGCCATGATGACGACCCTGCTCTCCCTGCTTTTCATGCTCACGACCCCTGTCCCGGCCGACCGGTCGGAGGTGTGGGTGCTGGTGGTGGATCCCGGTTCCGAACTGTTCACGCGGTTCGGTCACAGCGCGTTCTGGGTGCGTGGGCCGAACCGTCCCGAGGAGGTCTACGACTTCGGACACTTCGAGTTTTCCAGCAGCTTTCTCTGGGACTTCCTGCACGGCAACGCGTTCTACAGCCTGGAGAGCACCTCGCTGGACGACTTCATCGACGGTTACGCCCACGAGGAACGTGAGGTGCGCGCCCATCTGCTGGATCTGTCGCCCGAGCAGGCCGTCTCCGTCCGCATCCTGCTCGAACGTGTCCTGGACTCCCCCGAGCACGAGTACCGGTACCACCACTTCGCTGACAACTGCGCCACCCGCATGCGGGACGTGATCTCCCAGGTCACCTATGGACGCTGGCGGCTGATCCTGGATGGCATGCCCGCCAGGCCCTGGCGCAGCTCGCTTTTCGAGGTTCTCGGAGCCAACACCATCCTGCGGCACACGCTGTCGATGCTGTTGTCGGCGAAGATGGACCACAGCCGCACCGGCTGGGACGGCACCTACCTGCCGGTCCAGTTGGAGCGTGCGCTCCTGTCCACACGGGGGCTCAACCCGGCCAGGCCCGACGAGCCCTTCGTGCTGCGCACCGAGATCCTGTCCGAGGGCACGCGGCACGACCACGTCTCCCTGCTGCCGCCCTGGATGTATGCCGTGATCGCCGCGCTGCTGGCGCTGCTGCTGATGCCGCTGGTGTTCTTCCGCACCACGATCTGGCTCCAGCTGGCCTACTGGACCGTGACGCTGGTCTTCGGCGGGCTGTTCTTCCTGATGGCGTTTTTCCATTTCTACATGGACGTCTGCGCGTTCAACCTGAACCTGATCGTGTTCTGTCCATGGATGGCGCTGTTTTTCCCGTTCTGGAGCGGTCCGCAGGTCGTGCGCCGCCGCACCCTCGTCTTTCTGCTGATTACGGCCGCCGGCCCGGTCATCGCCCTGCTGCTGCGTCCTTTCACGATCCAGCGCACTTCGCCGTTCCCTGAGTTCGCCCTGGGCGTGTACATGCTGCTCGTGTTCGAGTATGTCCTGTGGCACCTGCGCAACCGCCCCGGGCCATCCCGGGAGGCCGTCGCCGAGCCCTCCAGCGGGCCCGCAGAGGTGTCGGGCCCCGGGATCGGCGAGCGCCCGGCGGAAGCTGCTGGCGAAGCCCCGGAAAACACCCCGGTGAATGGCCCCGGAAACACCTGAAAAACGTAGTGTTTTTTCCCTATTTGTGATACAAAAATCCGTTTTGCGGAAACCGGTCCGGCGAATTTGTTTTCACCGGGTCTCGAACGCTTGGATTTTCCAGCATTTTCGCGGTTTCCACGGATTTCAACGGATGAGGATCGAGATGAGTGATTCAGACAAGATCGACAACCCCTCAAGCACACCGCCCCCGCAACCGACCCAGGGCGAATACAATGCCGACTCCATCACTGTACTCAAGGGGCTTGAGGCCGTGCGCACACGGCCCGGCATGTACATCGGCGACACCGACGACGGAACCGGCCTCCACCACATGGTCTTCGAGGTCGTGGACAACTGCGTCGACGAGTATCTGGGCGGCTACTGCGACCGGATCGCGGTGACCGTGCATTACGACAACTCGGTGACCGTCGAGGACAACGGCCGCGGCATTCCCGTGGACATGCATTCCTCCGGAAAGAGCGCGGCCGAGGTCATCCTCACCGAGCTGCACTCGGGCGCCAAGTTCGACAACTCGATGTACAAGGTCTCCGGTGGTCTGCACGGGGTCGGCGTCTCGGTCGTGAACGCGCTTTCCCGCCGGCTGGTCCTCGAGGTCCACCGTGAGATGAAGGTTCACCGCATGGAGTTCGGGCAGGGCTTTGTGTCCTCGCAGATCCATGTCGTGGGGACGACCAACCGGACCGGTACCACGGTCACGTTCTGGGCCGATCCCGAGATCTTCAAGAACATCGAGTTCTCCTTCGACACGCTGCTGCAGCGGCTGCGTCAGATCAGTTATCTCAACAAGGGCCTGCACATCGACTTCCACGACGAGCGCGTCGACGAGCGGGTGGAGTTCGACTCCCGCGAGGGGCTCAGCGCCTACGTGAAGTACCTTTCACGCAACAAAAAAATCCTCCACGAGGAGGACATCTTCTTCGAGGGCGCCAACGAGGGCATCGAGATGTCCGTGGCCATCGCCTGGACCGACGCCTACCAGGAGAGCGTCTACTGCTTCACCAACAACATCCCCAACCGTGACGGCGGCACGCACCTGACCGGCTTCCGGCGCGCGCTGACCCGCACGGTCAACGACTACGGTACCGAGAGCAAGTTGTTCAAGGACGTGAAGATGATGCCCGGCGGCGAGGATGTGCGCGAGGGTATCGTGGCGGTGCTCAGCATCAAGGTGCCCGATCCCAAGTTCAACTCGCAGACCAAGGACAAGCTGGTCTCCTCCGAGGTCCAGGGTGCTGTGGAGGGCTTCATCACATCGCAACTGGCACGCTATCTCGAGGAGAACCCGAAGGTCGGCCGCATCATCGTGAACAAGGTCATCACGGCCTCCCGCGCCCGCGAGGCCGCCCGCCGCGCCCGCGAGACCGTCCAGCGCAAGGGCATCCTCGAGTCCAGTTCCCTGCCGGGCAAGCTCGCCGACTGCCAGGAGCGCGATCCTGCCCGTTCCGAGATTTACATCGTCGAGGGCGACTCCGCGGGCGGCTCGGCCAAGCAGGGCCGCGACCGGAAGAACCAGGCCATCCTGCCGCTGCGCGGCAAGATCCTCAACGTCGAGAAGGCCACCGACGACAAGATGCTCGAGAACCAGGAGATCATCAACCTGATCACCGCGCTGGGGACCGGCATCGGGCAGGAATCCTTCAACATCGCCAAGCTTCGGTATCATCATATCGTCCTGATGACAGATGCCGATGTCGACGGCAGCCACATCCGCACGCTGCTGCTCACGTTCTTTTTCCGCCAGATGCCCCAGATCATCGAGAACGGGCATCTCTACATCGCCCAGCCGCCCCTGTATCTCGTGTCCCGCGCGAAGAAGCGTTTCTACCTGAAGAACGAGACCGAACTCGAGGAGTACCTGCTCAGGCTCGCCTCCGAGGGCGTCGTGCTTCAGAACCCCGCCGGCGCCAATCTTGTGGATGGCTCGGTCGAGCATGTCCTCAAGGGCCTGGCCCAGTACCACAAGAACATCGCCAAGCTCTCCCGCAGCATGGATCCGACGGTCATGCACGCGATCCTCACCTGCGAGGAGGCCTCCATCAACTCGTTGCTCGACGAGGAGCACGCCGGAAAGCTGGCCGCGACCCTGATCACCCATATCAACGCATTGCCCGGCGTGCAGAACACGCTCGCGCGGGTGGTTCAGGAGAACAACGACTACGGCTGCGCGATCCGGCTCAGTTTCTCCGTGCGCGGCTCCCGCAAGGAGTTCACGCTCAACCGCCAGTGGCTGGATTCTCCCGAGATCGAGCAGCAGCGGAAGTTGATGCACCAGTTCCTGGCGTTGTCCCCCTTCCCGTGGAAGGTGGTCTTCGGCAACGACACCCGCTGGTGCTCTTCGCCCATGGAGGTCCTCGAGTTCGTCGAGGAGGAGGGCAAGAAGGGGCTGAACATCCAGCGTTACAAGGGTCTGGGCGAGATGAACCCGGACCAGCTCTGGGAGACCACGATGGATCCCAAGACCCGCACCCTGCTGCAGGTCAAGATCCCCGACGTGCTCGAAGCCGACCAGGTGTTCACCACGCTCATGGGCGAGCTGGTGGAGCCCCGTAGGGAGTTCATCGAACACAACGCGCTGCTGGTGAGGAACCTGGATGTTTAGATGGATCGTCCGGCTTTTCTACCGGAAGAAGGTCCGCCGCATCGAGAACATGTCCCGCGCGCTGCAGTTGATCGGCCAGAAGGATCTGCGCGCCGCCGGGGCCCTGATTCAGGAGAGCCGCCCCTCGGAGTTCCTGGAGGATCTGTCCCTGTACTATTTCGTGCGCGGGCGCTTCCAACTGGAATGCCTTGAACTGGAGGCGGCCGAGTGTTATCTGAACGCCGCGTTCGCGCTCGGATTCCGGCGTCCGGCGCTCTTTTTGTCGCTGGGGCTGTGCAAGGCACGGCTGCGGCGTCTGGGTGAGGCCTACGAGCTGCTGACCCTGGCCCGCCGGCTCTCGACCGAGGCCGAGGAGCAGCCGATCCTCGATGCCCTGCTGGCGCTGCTCGACGAGGTTCGTTCCGGTCGCGCCCGGGCGGGCCTCGAGACGCTCGCGACGAACGCTGCGGCACGCATCCTCGGGCGCAAGTCCAGGCCCGGTGACTGGCGGAAGGCCGACTGGCAGAAACTGCTCGACGAAGGCGTCTTCATGGATGATGCGCCGGTCGAACCCACCGACGAGATGATCGTGCTCCTGGGTTTCTGGCTGCTCGAGCAGCATCGCGGCGTGTGGGAATTCGGCCTGGAACCGGCGGATCTGGCCGTGCGGGTGCAGGATGTTGCCTTTTCCCCCCTGCATTTGATACGCTCGGTGCACGCCGGCGGGCTTTCCCGGGCCGATCTCGAGAAACTGCCGCTGTCGGCGAGCGCGCCGCGCTTCTATGAGGACGCTTAGGATTGGATGTCACTGATGACCGCTAAGCAGTACGGCAATTACGAATTGGTCGAACGCATCGCCCGGGGCGGCATGGCCGAGGTCTTCAAGGCCCGCATGAAGGGCGCCGCCGGCTTCGAGAAGCTCGTCGCGCTGAAGATGCTGCACAGCCACCTTGCCGAGGACGCCGACATGGTGGCCTCACTCAAGGACGAGGCACGGCTCGTCTCCAACATGCTCCATCCCAACATCTGCCAGGTGTTGTACTTCGAGCAGATCGGGGAGACGTACTGCATCACCATGGAGTACATCCACGGCAAGGATGTCTCTACGATGATGCGTGCGCTGCGCAAATCCAACCAGAAGCTGCCGCTGGAGTTCGCCCTGTTCATCATCCGGCAGACGCTGACGGGCCTGGACTATGCGCACCGCATGGTGGACTCGTCCAACAACCCGCTGAACATCATCCATCGCGACATCAGCCCCCAGAACATCCTGGTCTCGTATTCCGGTGCCGTGAAGATCATCGACTTCGGCATCGCCAAGGCGGCCGAGGGTCTGCATCATACGCAGGACGGCGTGATCAAGGGCAAGTTCCGCTACATGGCCCCCGAGCAGGCCATGGGTCTGGCCATCGACCACCGGGTGGACATCTTTGCCGCCGGGGTCGTGCTCTACGAGCTGCTGCTCGGGGAGACCCACTCCAAGGGCGCCACCGATGCCGAGTTGATCGTCAAGGCACAGTCCGGTGCGTTCGAGCCCATCGAGCGTCAGGTCCCGAACCTGCCCCGGGACTTGGCAGAGGTCGTCAAGAAGGCCCTGATGAAGGATCCCTCCGAGCGCTTCCCGAGCGCGCGGCTGTTCAGGACCGCGCTGGACGGGATCGTCAAGCGCGAGGGGCTCGAGGTCGCGCCCGAGGCCATGGCGTCGTATCTGAACAACATGTTCCCTGACGTGTACTCGCGCGGCTCCCGCGTCGACGAAATCGAGCAGCTCGCCGGGGACATCCTCGAATTGTCGCCGCTGCCCGAGACCGGGCAGATGCAGGCGATGCCGCGCGGACCTGGATTCGCCGCGGGCAGCGGTCCCATGCCGGCGGCCTTTCCCCAGCTGTCGGCACGTCCGGCGCCGCTGCCGGCTCATTTGGCGCCGCCGCCCACGATGGATTTTTCATCGCCACCGCCGCCACCGCCGGCCGCCGCCGGACCGGTTCCCCCGGCCCCCGCGCCGCTGCCCGAGGCTCATCCGGTGGGGCTGACCAAGGCGACCTCGGAGAAGGCGCGCGAACGGCGCAAGCGCGAGCGTGACCAGAAGAAGGAGGAGCAGGTCCGCGTCGACAAGGAAAACGAGACGATGCGGGTCAACGCCAAGGCTGCGGCCAAGGCCCTGCCCAGGGTCAAGCGTCCTTCCGTGGTGTGGCCGTTTGTCGACCGCCTCGGAAAGGCTTTCGTGAACACGCTGGTCAACATCTTCCTGGGGGTGCTGGTCATCGCCATCGGGGCGGGCATCCTGTACTTCACACGCTCCGAGGAGGCCCAGGAGAAGAAGGAATCCAAGAGGACGCCCATCGCTGATCCGGCCAAGGACTGCAAGCGCGGTCCCGTCGAGCTTACGCTGGTCTCGGATCCCTCCGACGCCGAGGTCTGGCTCGACGGTGAAAAGATGGATCTTCCGTCCCCCTGGCACAACGTGAAGACCGACATGTGCTACAACGTCCCCCTGGCCATCCGGATGGTCAAGGGCGATCTCTCCTATGAGCAGAAGGTGGACTACCCCGTCGAGGGCGGCCGCATCACGCTGTCGGTGAAGCTGGAGAAGGGCGGCAACATGAGCGTCGAGCCCGACTCCACCGGTACGGGCGCTGGTACGGGCACCGGCTCGGGGGGCACGTACCGTCCCTCGGGATCGGGTATCACTGGATCGGGCATGCGACCGGCTCAGGACCCGCCGCCCCAGGATGCGCCGCCTGCCGATGGTCCGGTGGATCTCGCCGGTGGCGTGGGCGTGCTCAAGATCACCTGCTCGGCGCCGTGCACGATCCTGATCGCCGGCAAGAACAAGGGCAGCGAGAAGGTCTTCCGTCTGCGCGCCCGCAAGGATCCCTACGCCATCCAGGCGGACTTCGGCTCGGGTGTCCTTTCCGAGATCAAGAAGGTCTACATCTTCCCCAACCAGGACAACTTCGCGCACTTCTCCCATCCGTAGACCGCTGCCGTGTGTTCCACCCCGCCCCTCGCCCGTTCCATGTGCCCCCCACGAAGGAGTCAACCTTCATGAATCATTCGCGCCGCAACCCGCTTCCCACTCCCAGGAACCGCGCCGCTATCGCCTCCGACGCCCGCCGGAGCTTGGTTGTCCTGCTCGGCTGCACGGCCTTGCTGTTCGGCTGTACGGCCTTGCTGCACGGCTGCACGGGCGCCGGCCCCCGTGAGGTCCATTCGCCGCCGGAGGCGAAAACCAGGCCCTCCCCGGCGAAGTCATCGGTGTCCGGACCCCCGGCCGCCCCAGGCACCGCACCGGAACTCGCCCTGTCCAAAGCGGGCATGGACTGCCTGACGGAGAATTGCTTCCGGGTCAGGAACTTCCCCGCGATCTCGACTTCTGGTCACAAGATGCTGGTCTTTGAGGTCCGCGGCATCAGTGCAGCCATCGGTGGAGGCCTCGAGGAATACGAGGAGATCTCGGTGAAGGTCCTCAATGCCCGTACCGGAAGGGTGATCAAGACCTATCCGCTCGTGGCGACCGCGGATCACTACGACCTGCACCAGAGCGTTCAGGATCCACATTGCGTCGACGAGGTCAACCGGACCGGCCATGGGGATCCCAGGCTCTGCAGGCAGGATCCCGACTTGGTGGCCGAGGAGAAGCCCAGGTTCAAGGCGACCCTTCAGGCGAGGATCGCGGCCGTGCAGGCCGAACTGGCGAAGGATCATTTCGAAGCTCTGGTGAAAATCGGGAAGTCAGAGAACGGGAAGCCCCCGGCCGATTGCCCCGGGGGATTGTTTTTTGAGGAAAAACCTGACTGCGTCCCCAAGGTCGTGGTGAAGGAATCGGAGACTGGCAAAGACGTGGCCACGATCCTGGACAAGCCTGCGGGCGACGACGGCTGCGACGACGGTCCGACATATATCACAGGGGTCTGGTATGGCCCGCGCAACCGGACTTTTCTCGTCTCCCTCTCGCAACCAGGCTCGGACGGTGATACGGTGCTCAGTTATCACATCACCAAGCGCGCCCCCTGAGCCGGTGACAAGACCCTCTGTCGGCCGAGTGTCAGTGTTGGCTGATTGTTCCTGCCGGCTGGCTGGCCGGTCCGCTCACCTCCGCGCCGCGGCGCCATACGGCGCATCGAAGCGCCGCGCGTGGGCGTTGTGCTTCTTGAGCATGCTGTTCCAGTAGAAGTTGAGCAGACCCGTGCGCATCACCACACGGAGCACCCGCAGCTGCCACGGACCGAAGGTGCGCGGACCGGCCAGCCTGGCCCGCAGCTCGTCGGAGAAATGTCCCTCGCGTCCGAGCTCCCGGCCCGCCCGGATGAAGGCCGCCTTGGTCCGGGCCACCTGCCAGGCCGGCATCACACGAATGCCCTCGACGCCGCCCTTGATGAGGGTGCCGGCGTGCACCCATCCCAGCCTGCTGCTGACCCGGGCGAGGTAGCGGGCGACGGCTTCGGAGTGGATGGACTCCGGAAAGCCCGATTGCACGATGAAGGCGACCCGCTTCCCGTTCAGTTGCGCGGAGTCTGCGGTGCCCACAGCCTCCAGGAAGGCCTTCACGAGGCCGGGCATCGAGTCGGTGTAGAGCGGGAAGACGAGCACCACCTCGTCGGCAGCCAGGAAGGCCGCGCGCTGGGCTTCGAGCTCACTGATCCTGGCCAGATCGAGCACGGGGGGTTCAGCCACGCCGGCCTCCGCCATCCCCTGGGTGAGCCAGGACAGGATCAGGCGGGAGTTCGAGTTCTTCCCACGGGGTGAGCCGTTAAGCAGTAAGCGCGTCATGAAGGACCTCCTCGATGGGCGTGGACGTGGTGGCGAACAGCCGCAGCTTCGTCCGGGTGTTCTTTGAAAACCGCTGGAACAGGCAGGACGCGATGTCCAGGTCTTCGTCGGTGTCGGCCGGGGTTGGACCGACGATCAGGCCGATGTCGGCATTGCGCTCGTAGCGATGACGGTGGTGGCATTCGCCCTCGACGATCTCGATGTACGGATGCGCCAGAGGGATGAAGCGGTCCTGGGTCTTCTTGAGCAGTGAACTGATTGCGCCCAGGACCAGGGGGCTCGCCCACACCACGAGGTCGGCGCGGACCATGTCGGGGTAGAGATCCACCATGGCGTCCTTGCGCGCGCAGACGCCGGGGGTCTTCCACCAGCAGGACCAGCAGCCGGTGCAGTACTCCAGTTTCAGGGATCGCAGGTCGACGACCTTCGACTCGTGCCCCCTTCGCTCCATTTCTCTGGCGAAGGTCGCGAGATAGTCGTCGAAGGGCGAGGGATCGGGGTTTCCATTGAGAATCAGGCAGAACATGTACCCTCCAGGGTGGGTGAGCAAGGGTTCGCGCCAACGATATGTTGACGCCGTAAACATCCTCTTTCTAGCCGACAATGTTGACGCTGTCAACAATCTTTTTTAGGCAGAGATTTCTTCGCCTTCCATTCACCAAACCAAAGTGCTGGCCTCCACCTCCTGTTTTCAGTACCTTATCGACACGACCTCGGCGCGGCGGCGAGGAGGGAGCAGCATGAAAGGCACAAAGAGTTATCACCACAAGGACCTGAGACAAGCCTTGCTGCAGCACGCCGTGCGCCTGATCCAGGACGAAGGCATGAAGGGCTTCTCGATGCGGAAGCTCGCGGCCCTTGCCGGGGTGAGCCACACGGCGCCGTACCGCCACTTTGCCAGCAAGGAAGAGCTGGTCGCCACGCTCATGCTCGATGGGCACATCCGCCTGCGGGCCGCCCTGCTGGCCACGGCGTCGACCACCTCAGGGCGAGCCCGCGACAAGCTCCTCGCCATGGGCCGGGCCTACCTCGACTTCGCGCGGGAGCAGCCCGAGTACATCAGCCTCATGTTCTCGGGCGAGGGGATGGCGGCGGCCATGAGCGTCGCGAGCAGGCACAGCGAGTTTTTTGCCGAAGACTCGGACTCTTTCGGCCCCCTCGAGGAGACCGTGCGTGCCTGTCAGGCCGAGGGCAGCCTGGACCCGTCGTCCGAGCCCGGCGCGCTGAGCTTCGCCGTGTGGTCCCAGGTCCACGGGCTCGCCCTGCTGCGTAACGAAGGCATGATCCGGCTCATGGCGGCAGAGCGCGGCCACACCGAGGACGACACGCTCAACGCGGTGTTCGCCGTCTTCTCCCACTGGTACGGGCCGGCGGGTGCCGTGGGTGGCGAGGTCTGACACCAGCGTCAGTCGCGCCCTGATTCCGCGTATTCCGCGTGTATTCCGTGGTAAAAAACTTCCTGTGAACGGGGATCAGTCGATGCGGATGCGGACGCTGCCGTACTGTGACAGGTTCTGGCGGGCGGGGGCGCCGGAAAGACGGATATCACCGCTGCCGTTGACGGCGCCTTCGAGGCTCTCGGTCACGTTGGCATGGATCACGATCTTGCCGTGGATGTCCAGGAACAGTCTCTTCATCGGACAGGACTTCATCTGGAGGATCGTCATGCCCCGGGTGCTGACGGACAGTCTTTCCATGGGCGTGGCGCAGGTGCCTTCAATCCAGACCGCGCCGTTGCCCGAGACGTTCAGCGACTCACCGGGATGGCCGTTGAGCTTCAGTTTCAGGCTCTTCCTGGCTTCGACCTCGGACAGGCGCGGGCCGGAGATCTTCAGGCGCAGGGCCAGCTCGGAGAATCGTCCCGTGAGCCGGTTGGTGAAGACCAGCCGGCTCCCGTCCTGCCGCATGGAGTAGGCCTCGGAGAAGCGCTCGGGCACGGAGAGGGTGACCGACAGCGTGTCGGACTGCTCCCAGGCGACGTCGAAGGCGCCGTTGAGCTGGAGCGAAGAGAAGTCCTGCGCGCTCAGCACCTGGTCCTTCCACGGGCCGGTCAGGGAGCTGGCGTCCCGCAGCTGCTTGCCGTCAGGCGCCACCCAGGCCCGGGTGACCGACGAGAAGGCGGCGATGAAGCCGACGATCAGCAGGGCCGCCGATCCCCAGAATCCCCAGAAGATACGGTTACTGGTTTTCATGGCGCACCTCCTGCCGGACGGCCTTCCACTGGCTCCACAGGGGGGCCAGATCGGTGAAGTCGATGCCGAGCAGTTCGATTTTCTTGAAAAAACTGGTCAGTTCCTCGTCGAGAAAGGTCTTCTTGCGTTGCTGCATGATGGTCTCCCTGGCGTTCTCGGACACGAAGGTGCCGACGCCCCGTTGATTGTAAAGAATTCCTTGATCTGTCAGGTGCGAGACGGTGCGCAGGATGGTGTTCGGGTTCACGCCCGCCTCACCGGCCAGCTCGCGCACCGACGGGATCTTCTCCGCGCTGGCATAGGTGCCCCTGAGGATCAGGTCGCAGATGGCGTCGGCCAGCTGCAGGTAGATGGATCTGGGATCGGAGAACTGCATCTCACACCTCCGTTTCGCGCAGGCGGAAGTACGCAAAGGCGAGCGCGCAGACCGGCATGACGCCCCAGAACCAGATCCGTCCGACCCAGGTCAGCCAGATCTTGAACGGGTAGTAGGCGATGGTGAGATCGCCCGTGATCCCCATGCGTGCGAACGTCATCATGACGTTCTCATTGGCCTGCATGCCGTCGAAGTACCCGTGAAGGAACAGACGGAACACCAGATAGCCGAAGACCGTCAGGACGAAGAACAGCGCCATCACGGAGAGCCAGGTCTTGATCAGCGAATACTTGCGGTAATACACCGCGCCTGCGAAGAAAAGGCTCTGGAAGGCCAGATAAACGGCCATCACCTGCAGGTGATCCAGGTTGTTGACAAAGAACAGCGGATTGGAGCGGCCCAGGACCAGTTGATTGATCCCTTCGGACAGCAGTTGAAGCAGCAGGTAGCCCAGATAGGACACCCCCAGGTAGCCCACCGAGGTGAGCAGGTAGCGTGCGATGAACTTTTCCTCGAAGGAGGCCGGGATCAGCAGGTAGTTCTGCGTGGACAGGGGGTGCCGCAGCTCGAGGAAGGCGCGGCTGGTGAAGATCAGGCCGCCCAGGCCCATGATCCACGCGTACGCGCCGGAATGGAAGGTGTCGCCGGAGCGGGAGAAGGCGGCGATGAAGGAGAAGACGAGCACCAGCAGCCCCAGCGCGGTGCCGCCGATGGCCAGCGGACGGGCCCAGAAGCGCGCGTCCATCCACAACAGCCGGGCCAGACGGTTCAGGGAGATTTCAGGTTTACGCATGAGCGACCTCCTTGCGGGTGGATCCCGCGGCATCGACGGGGGCTGCGGTAGTGAAACGATCCGGGTGGGTGGTGACGGCCTTGAACAGGAACTCGAGATCCAGGGGGAGCGCGCCGGGCACCTCGCTTTCGACCAGCGACAGGCTCTTGCCCAGGACCTGTTCCTCGTAGAGCACGACGGCACCGTCGGGCAGCTCCCCGTGCAGGATGCTGTAGTGAGCGGAAAAGTCTTCCAGAGTCTGCGAGAACAGGATCTTTCCGGAGTCGAGGATGACGATGGGATCGATCAGGTGCTCCAGGTCGCGGACCTGGTGGGTGGACACCAGGATGATGCGACTGTCGTCGAGCTCGGAGGCCAGGATCTTGCGGAACTGGCCCTTGGCCGGGATGTCCAGGCCGTTGGTGGGCTCGTCGAGCAGCAGGAACCGCGCGCCGGTGGCCAGGCCGAAGGCCAGCAGGAACTTCTTTTTCTGGCCGTGGGAGAGGCGGTCGAGCCGCCCGGGCAGCTCCAGTTCAAACTCACGCAGGTGCGCCTCGAACCGCTCCGCCGAGAACGCAGGGTACAGCGGCGCGAGCATCTGCCGGTAGAGGGCGCCCGACACCGGCGGGAGGAGGAACTCCTCCGGGACCAGAAACAGGTCGGAGAGAAACGCCGGCTGCCGCAGGTGCGGGGTGCGTCCGAACACGCTGAGGCGGCCCGCCTGCGGGTACAGCAGACCACAGCAGAGCTTGAGCAGGGTGGTCTTGCCAGCGCCGTTCTTGCCTAAAAGCCCATACAGGTTGCCAGGCTTCAGCGTCATCTCCAGGTCCTTGAACAGGGGTTTTTTCTGATATTGAAAGGTGATGTCCTGAATCTCGATCATGTGAGCCTCCGTGTTAGTGTACTAGTTGCCTAGCACACTAGTGTGTTAGCGTGCTAAACCGCAGGTGTCAAGATCTTTTTTTCGAGACTACGGAAAAGACGGAGGGGGAACGGAAAAGACAGATGTTTTAGGGCTATTGAGGAGAGGCTTCCGGAATCATACGCTCCGTCTTCTCCGCTCCCTATCCGTCTTTTCAGTGATCTGTTTTTACGCGCCGAGGGTGGAGACCATCACGGCCTTGATGGTGTGGACGCGGTTCTCGGCCTCGTCGAAGACGCGGGAGTGGGGGCCTTCGAAGACCTCCTCGCTGACCTCGAGGGCGCCCTCGGTCTTGGTCAACTCGGTGTCGTGGTTGTGGAAGGCCGGCAGGCAGTGCAGGAAGATCATGTCGTTTTCGTCGGTCATGTCCACCATCTGCTGGTTCACCTGGAACGGGCGCAGCTTCTTCAGGCGGGAGTTCCACTCGGCCTCCTCGCCCATGGAGACCCACACGTCCGTGTAGAGCACCTTGGCGTGCTTGACGCCGGCGGCGATCTTGTCGGTGATGGTGATCTTTCCGCCGGTCTCGGCGGCGATCTTCTTCACGGTGTCGGCCAGGTCCTTCTCCGGGAACAGGTCCTTCGGGCTGACGATGCGCATGTCCATGCCCATCTTGGCGCCGCCCACGAGCAGCGAGCGGGCGACGTTGTTGCGGCCGTCGCCGACGTAGGCGAAGCCCAGTCCGTTCAGGTGACCGAACTCCTCGATGACGGTCTGGAAGTCGGCCAGCATCTGGGTGGGGTGCCACAGGTCGGTCAGGCCGTTCCACACGGGCACGCCGGCCCAACGGGCCAGCTCTTCGACGGTCCTGTGCGAGAAGCCGCGGAACTGGATCGCGTCGAACATGCGGCCGAGCACGCGGGCCGAGTCCTTGACGCTCTCCTTCTTGCCGAACTGCAGATCGTTCTTGCCGAGGTACTCCGGATGGGCGCCCTCGTCGACGCAGGCCACCGTGAAGGCGCAGCGGGTGCGGGTGGAGGGTTTCTCGAAGATCAGCGCGACGTTCTTGCCATCGAGCAGGCGGTGGCGGATGCCCACCTTCTTGTCGTCCTTGAGCTTGCGGGACAGGTCCAGCAGATAGGAAATCTCGGCCGGCGTGAAGTCCAGCTCCCTGAGAAAATTGCGACCGCGTAAATTCATGGGCATGGAAAAACCTCCGTGGGTGAAAGTCGCCGGCCGCGATGGCCGGACGACTCCCGTTTAAAAAGAAATGGGGAAAAGATCAATAACTATCAGTTGCCTGACCAGAAATCGTCGCAGGTACTGCGATTGCCGGCCTGGAATCATTTGGCCACGAGGGACTCCATCCATGTTTCAATCGGCTTTCGTTCAGGAGTGCCGGTCTGGTTATCCCAAGACTTCATGGACTTGGGGCACTCTGGCATCCACCCGCGGAACTCCTTCTGGGCGGTCTTCTTGCCGGTGCGACGCTCGAAAACGGTGATCTGGAAATCGATCTGGGCTGCATTATAAGTTGTGGTCTCGCCCTTGGAATTTTTGTAGGTTCCGCAGTCCCGCTGGCTTTTCTTCTCCTCGGTGACCGCCACGAGGTCAATCTCGCTGGCCTTGGCCGCCGTTCCGAACAGTTTGGCCGTCTGCACATCATAGAGGGTCCGGTTGCCGCCGGTCGCCGCCTCGTCGGGAAACAGCACGGCTCCCTTGGTCACGCCGGAAAAGAAGGCCGAGAGGCCCCCCTTCAGTTCCTGCGCTGCATACAACGGGAGATCCCGCGAGGCCGAGACCTGCTGGGCGGAGGTGATCGTCAGGGGCATCGTGAAGGGACCGGCGTACCGATCCGGGGAGAGGATCTCCGAAAGCGGCGTCGTGGTGAGGCGGGGAAGCAAATCAGGAGCCAGGGTCTCGGTTTTGCCTCCCTCGAGGAGACGTTCCAGGGTCCCGAACCGGACCCGGGTGCCCTGGAGGCCCTCAACGGACAGGGTCCCGTCTTCGGCCAGTTTGCCGGTGATGTTGAACGCGGGGCAGTCGAACCGACGGTCGACGAACCGGATTTTCGGCGTGAAGGTCACCTCCACATCCAGGGTGACGGATTTCTTCGGGTGAGCCGTCGATGCGGTCAGGGAGATCCGGTTTTTCCCGGGAGCCAGCTCGGTGCCGGAAATCGTGAGGGTGGTGGTGGTGCCATTGTGCTTGATGGCCGCACGCAGCGCCTTGTCATCGAGTCTGGCGGAGACACGCAGGTTCTCTGGGCCCTGGAGGGTGACGAGGACCTTCTCGTCCTTGGCGTCCTCGGCGACGGAGTCGACGGCCACCGTCCAGTCCGCGGCGCCTTTCGGTCGCTCCCCGCAGGCGAAGGACATATGAATTGCGATCACGCAAAGTAGGACGTTCCTCATGGCGATTGCTCCTCCGGATGCGGCATCCGTCGTCGATGATGATGTTGATTGTCAGAGTATCCGGAAAAAAGCCGATGTCAATGCGATTTCCGAACGGGTCGGAGTTTTTGCTCCGCGGCCTGGAAAAGGAGAGATCAGTAGGAAATCGTCTGGCTGCTTCGGCCGGAGATGAAGTAGTGGTTGAGCAGCTGGCGTTTCTCGACCTCCTCCTGCATCTGGCGCCAGATCGGGGGATGATCGGCGAGGATCTGGAAGAAGATCTTGGCCGGGATCTGGACGATCTCGACGAAGGTGCGGGAGCGCACCGTGGCCATGGCGGGTTTGCGCTTGAGCAGCGCCATCTCGCCGAAGTACTCGCCTTCGCCGAGGACGCTGAGCACCTTTTCGGGCACGGGTTCCTTCCCGTCGGCCCCGGCCTCGCCCTCGACGACGACCTCGACCTCCCCGAGCAGGATCAGGAAGAAGCCGCCGCCCTTGGAGCCCTGCTTGATGATGGAGGTGCCAGCGCCGAAGCGGTGGAAGTGGATGTCGTTGAGGTACTGGGCGCGCTTCTCCACGGAGATCAGATTGAAGAACGTCAGGTTCTTGATCATCAGATCCTGCAGGCGCGAGCGGTAGAACTTCTTGATGACCTCGAGGATGGTGGGGTGCTTCTTGCTGATCTCCTGCACGGTCTTCTTGGAGATCTCGAGCACGGTGGTCCGGACCACGGTCGTGATCGATGCGTGACGCTTCTGATCGGTCAGCAGGGCGAACTCGCCGAAGAACTCGCCGGCGTTGAGCAGGTTGATCTCCCGCTCCTCGCCCGAGGGCAGGAGTTTGGAGACGCGCACCTCGCCGTCGATGATCAGGAACAGGGAGTTGCCGGCGTCGCCCTCATGGAAGAGCACGGTCCCGGGTTCGTAGGTGGCGGTGCTGACCTGCTTGCGCAGCGCTTCGCGGGAGCCATCGTCGAGCTCGCGCAGAAGCGGAGCCATGGTCCAGAAGTCCTCGTCCACCTCGGCCTCGAGTTCGGCGTCCTCGGCGAACCTGTCGGGCGTCTTGTCATCGGTGGCTTCCTCTTCCCAGGCGGCCGAGAACATGTCCTCGTCCTGGCCCTTGAACACGTCGATCGTCTCGTTGCGGTTGGAGCGGATCTCGTTGGCGATCGACGACAGCCGCTCGTCGCGGGAGGGGAAGCGGTGGGTGATGGTGTCCGACAGCGTCGCAGCGATGCGCGGGACGCCCGCGGGCGGGCTGGGGATGCGCCGGGCGCCCGGATCGCTCTCGTCCTGCCACGTGTCCATCTTGATCTGGTTGTAATCGGCGATGGGCGTCGGATCCTCGGGCTCGGACCAGTGGTTCATCATCTGGCCGACGTCCTCCTCGGCCGAGGGCTCGGACATGGCGACGGAGGTCTCCGGCTCGGGCGCGCCGAAGCTCTTGCCCGTGATCGTGGAGAACAGGTCCTGGAACTCCTGGATCTTGGGATAGAACTCCAGCACGCTGCGGCAGACCGCCTCGGCCTGGCCGCGCTTGCCCTGATCCAGGTAGGCCTGGGTGACGTTCTGGTACTGGGTCTTGGCCTCGTCGTGGCGGTCGAGTTTGCGGTACAGCCCGGCCAGGCGCAGGCGAAGATCGGGGCGGTCCTCGCTCTGTATCTCCAGCTCCAACTGCTTGGCTTCCTTGCGAATTTTCCGTTTGGTGAAGAAATCCAGCGCCATGAGGGCTCCAGGGTCTACGGTTTGGCGGGTTGCGGCTTCCGGCTCTCGGTGAACATCCGCAGAATGTATTCACGCAGCCTGGGCAGCGTCCGCTCGTCCTCGGTCAGGAACACCAGGACCTGCCGTTCGGCCGGTCCACCGAGCTTGAAGAGGGCCTCGGCCATCTTCTGCAGCGCGTGGATGTCCTGCGCGAAGGCCGGGTCGGCGCGGTACGCCAGCAGGAACTCGCGGAAGGGACGGATGATCCCCTTGTCGCCGATGGCCAGCAGCGCCTCGGTCAGGGCCACGAGTTCCTTCTGGGAGGTGGCCGGGTGGGCCAGCAACTGGAGCATCGTGGGCACGGCCTCCTTGGTCTTCAGGGAGCCCAGCACCGTGGCCATGACCTCCACGGCCAGGGGGCGGGTGCTCTTGATGAAGTCGAAGGGCTGCTGCAGCAGGCTCAGGTACAGGGGAACGCCGTTGGGATCGGGGCGGGCGATCAGGTCACGGGCGGCCTTCTCGCGCAGCTCTGCGGAGCTCTCGGGGTTGGTGAGCATCTTGATCAGGCGACCCACGCCGGCCCCGCCGACCACGGCCAGGGCGTCAATGGCCAGGCGCTTGGCCAGGGGATAGCGGGAGTCGGGATCGTTGGCGATGGCGGTGAGGGCGTCGAGCAGCGGAGCGGGCGCCTCCACCTCGGACGAGGAGGGGGGCGTCATGCCGGCGATGTCGAACGTGACGCCACGCATGCGCATGCCCAGGGGCTCGCTGCGCCAGACGCGCTCGCCGGTGGCCACACGCAGGCACTCGATGGAGCCGTCGGCCTTGGCGTAGAACACGTAGTCCTTCTGGGCCTTGGAGCCGATCAGTTCCTCGGTGTAGGGGTGCATGACCGCCCATTGCAGGGTGGCCTGGGATTTCTCGTTCACGGAGAAGCCCAGGAAATACTTGAACATGTGGATCACGAAGCGGTTCTCGTACAGCGCGGCGCCGGCCTTGCCCCGGATCCAGGTGGCCAGCAGGGAGCGGACCTCGTAGGCGGAGTAGTCGGTGGTGACCGGATCATAGCGGTCCAGCGCGTAGCGGAACTCCACGTTGTGGATGTCGGTGGTCATGGTGGACGG